>DATIXX010000001.1 GCA_035518095.1 Burkholderiales bacterium
TCGGAAAATGAATCGACGTTTATTCCGATCGGCACGCGGCATCGGCTGGAAAATCCCGGAAAGGTCCCGCTGGAAATTATCGAAGTGCAATCCGGCGCCTATCTTGGCGAGGACGACATTGTGCGCTTCGAGGACGCTTACGGGCGCCGTTAAGCGGGGGGCATCCGCAGGCTGCTGTGAGAATTGCTTTGATCTTCGCCCCTCCCTTCAATCGGGGCCGGTTCTGCTATGATGTATGAGCTTTACCTCACAGGGAGAGGCGCATGAAAAATCTATTGCTCGTCTGTCTCCTTCCTATCCTGGGCTTGGTAGCCAGCCCCGCCGTGGCCGAATTGCCGAATATGGAGGAGGGCTTGTGGGAGGTCACCACCAAGATAGAAATTTCGGGACCGACTAAAAAAGAACGGGAATACACAGTGAAGCATTGCATTACCAAGAAAGATATCGAGCGCGGCAAGGGCCGAATGCACCAACCGGACCTCCGCCACCACTCGTGTCAAGTGAAGGATTACAAAGTAATCGGAAACCAGGCAAGTTGGAACATCGTTTGCGGCGGAGAAAATCCCATCATAGGCACGGGTTCCGTAACCTACAGCGGCACCAGCTTTGCCGGATCAACCAAGCTGACCATCGGCAAAAAAGACGAGGAAAAACAAATGAGCGAGACCTTCAACGGCACGCGTCTCGGTCCTTGTCCGCAGTGATCCCCTGCTGAATTTTGTATCCTGCAAATGGAAACAAAACAGCCCGGCTCAGCGGGCTGTTTTGTTATTGGCACTGAGTTTATACGGAGTTTATTTAGCTTGGGGCGCCGGCTCGGGTTGCGGCGCTGGATTCGGTACTTCCTTTAGTTCGCGTGGCGACATGAGGATGGTCACCGTTGAGCCGCCGAACGTTTTCGGTTCAATCTGCATCGATGCCACACGATCCGGGCGGGTAAAAGTCATATTGGTGGTTTTGCCTTGAGCAACGGTAACCAGCTCCCAGCCGAAGGACGGCATCTGTTTTTGGTAAAAAACACTTGCGTCAGCCATCGAGAGATTCACGTTTAACACCGCTCGCCCCACCCAGTGTTGAGGGTCCCCGAGGATCACAGAATTCTCGGTATCCAGCTTGGATTCGCTGGGAATCGGAATATCCGTGAGAGGCTGGTATTTACTCGGCTGCCCAGTGATCGGGGTGGGTGTAGAAGTCACCGTGGGATTACCGCTGCACCCAGACACAAAACCCGCAGCCAAAATGACAGCTGCAAACAGGAAAGGGCGGATCATGCTTTTCATGTTGCGTGATTTATAGCACAAATCAGGCGGCAAGCCTACCGCTGGATTACCCTCCCGGTTTATTCCTCAACCCCTTGCCGGTCTTAGGCTCTCGACGCCTCCAATGCGCATTTTTCCCTCGGACCCAAACGACGGAAACCCGTTGCGGCGAACAGGGCGGGTTTGCTGCTTAAATAGATTGTTTTGGTTCGGATTGAACCCTACGGGACCCGCCTGCTCCCCCCAAGCAGGCGGGCCTGTTTCAATGTAATACGGCAGGCTGCGTCATCAGCCCATCGAATCTTTCCAGAAATTCGTCCACGGTCTCGACAGTGGGACTGCCTGCGATGACGGTTGCCAGCGAGCGGCGGAAGGAGGCTGCAACTTCCCCGCGCAGAAACGTGCCGGTCCCCTGATGCAGGTTGATCAGCTCAAACCCGTTCTCGACAGGGTATTCCGCCACATAGTAATGCGGGCTACTGTATACAACATTCATAGAGTTCATTGTCATACCTCACATTTCATATTGGCCGAACGCTTTCACCTTTCTCCTAAGCATTTAGCGTTCCAGCTCTCTCTCTGATGTTTAATATGGGCGCAAGCCTTGGATTTTCAAGGGAATGGGGAAGATTTGGTAATATGATCAATGAGGAGGGAAAGGTTATGGAGCGCAAAAGCGTCAGTTCGAGCACTATTCGCTCAGTGGGCTACGAGGCCGGTTCGCAGACGCTGGAAATCGAATTTACCAGCGGCAGCATTTATCAGTATTCGCGGGTGTCGCCGGAGATATATCGCAAGCTCATGGCCGCCCCTGCGATAGCGAGTTATTTCAAGGACAACATCGAGGAGGAGTTCACCGCCCGGCGCGTTCGCTAGGCAGCTTTAATTAAGTTCAGGCCTGCTGCGACTTTTCCAAGGCCTGGTCGATGTCCCAAAGAATGTCGTCGATTTCCTCCAGTCCGACCGAGATACGCACCATGTCGGGGGTAACACCGGCCAAGATTTGCTCTTCTTCCGAAAGCTGGCGGTGGGTGGTGGACGCAGGATGAATCACCAATGTCTTGGCATCGCCGACATTGGCGAGGTGGCTTAGAAACTGCACGGCTTCGATGAACTTCACCCCGGCCGGCTCGCCGCCTTTGATGCCGAAAGCGAGGATGCCGCTTGCGCCTTTCGGCAGATATTTTTTCACCAAGTCGTAGTATTTGTTATCCGGCAGCCCGGGATAATTCACCCAGGAAACCCGCGGGTGATCTTGCAAAAACTTGGCGACCGCCAGCGCATTTTCGCAGTGCCGCTGCATTCTGATATGCAAGGTTTCCAACCCTTGCAGCAGCAGGAAAGCGTTAAAGGGCGAAAGCGCCGGGCCGAACGTGCGCAGCGTTTCCATGCGCGCCTTCATGGTGTAGCCGAAATCGCCAAAGGTTTCGTGAAAGCGCACGCCGTGATAGCCGCGCGAGGGCTCCATCATTCCCGGGAAATTGCCGTTGTCCCACGGAAATTTACCGGATTCGACGATCACTCCGCCCATGGTGGTGCCGTGCCCGCCGATATATTTGGTCGCGGAATGCACCACGATGTCAGCGCCGTGCTCCATCGGGCGGCACAGATACGGCGACGGAAAGGTATTGTCGATGATGAGCGGAATGCCGGCATCCTTGGCAATTGCCGCAACCGGCTCGATATCGAGCACGTTCATCAACGGATTGCCTATGGTCTCGGCGTAAATCAGTTTGGTTTTTTTGGTGAGTGCTTTTTTGAAATTCTGCGGATCGTCGGGGTTGACGAACGTGGTGTTGATGCCAAGTTTTCTGAAGCTCACCTCGAACTGCGAATAGGTGCCGCCGTATAACGTGCTCGCCGAGACCAGCTCGTCGCCTTGCTCAAGCAGGGTAAAGATCGCGGTCATCTGCGCCGCCATTCCGCTAGCCAGGGCAAGGCCCGCGCGTCCGCCTTCCAATGCCGCCATGCGCTCTTCGAACACCGCGGTCGTGGGATTCATCAAGCGCGTATAGACGTTGCCGAAGGTTTGCAGATTGAACAGGCTCGCCGCGTGATCCGCACTATCGAAAACATAGGACGTGGTCTGGTAAATCGGAACTGCGCGCGACCCGGTTGCGGGATCCGGCAATTGGCCGGCGTGAAGGCACAGAGTGCCGAAACCGAATTTTCTGTCAGCCATGAGTATCCATCCTCTGGAATGAAGATTGCGATTTTACAGGATACGATTGTGAAAAAAGTGCCGCCGCCAGCACGTA
>DATIXX010000002.1 GCA_035518095.1 Burkholderiales bacterium
CTCGGTCTCGTCTTTCCATCGATCCGGCTCCGGGCCGAGATAGGCCAGACGGACCGCCGCGTCGCGCAGAAACTTGGGCATGCTGACAGGAATCTTCTGTGCGGCGACTTGATTGATGTATACATGCGCATCGTCGCCCCATGCAAGGCACAACGAGGGCATAAGTACCAGCAAAACTATCGAGAGGGTATTTGCGCATAGTCTGTCTGCAAAACGTCCTCGGCGTCGCAATGTGCGCCTTCGCGAGTGCATCCCAAAAATTAGGACGGCAGTATCCATAAGAATTGTCATGACGTGGAACTCCACTTGGACAACTTGGGGAAATGATGAAGCCCGGCGCTCAACCTTGATTCGCGTGTGCGAATCAGGATGCTCTTGTTGCTCGGCCTGAAGAACTTCTCGGCTCAGATTCCGCCGAACCGAAATAAAGTCAATAGCGGACATTGGGATCGGGATTAGTTGCCACAGGCAACCTTCCACAACGTTTCCCCGATGCTATCGGCCGAGATGCGTTGCCATTCGTCCGGGTCTGAGGTGTTGTAAACGACTGCACCGTCCCCCGAACGACGCGAGTAAAACGAAAAGGCAAGTGTCCGAATATGCTCTCCTTTGCAGTCGCATTCCACTTGTCCTTTTGACGACAAGTATGACTTCAAATCGGGCGGATCCTTTTGAGCGGACTTATAGTTGATCAATACCCACATTTTGACCTTGCCGCCCGACTTGCGGATGGTGGTACGATCAACGTAGGTATAAAATCCGCGGCCTTCTTTATTACCGCCCACCCGCTCCCAGCCCGCCGTCGCGCTGGCGCTGAATGCAGCAAGAACCAAAGCTAAAGCAAGCTGTCTCATTTGTGCTTAGGTAACGACGGGAGGGTAGCTATTCCAGCGGCTAAACGTTTTGATAACGCGCTATACATTCTACACTTCCACCGCCGTGTTGAGTCATTAAGCTCAGCTCTTCTACCTCGAATCTCCTGCCCGTGCTTCCATAAAGATGCTTGTCACGGAATGTTCAGGATTCAAGCCTTAACACCGTCGTTCAATTATTCGAATGGTGAGTTTGCCCTCGAAATTTCAACATCCAGGCGCCAGCGCTTGCAGTTCCCCAACTCCCGTTTCTGCGGGAGTGGATCGCAACCCGGTTTGTTCAGATAATGCAGGGCTGAGGCAGAGCCGTTTGAAGACGAAGGAACGCATGCAATTCAGTCATGTAGGTGGTTTGCAGGGGGTCGCGGCGACCACGCTGAGTCTGGTACTGCTTGCTGGCTGTGCTTCACCGCCGCCGCCCAAACCGGATGAGGCCAAGGTCAAACGATTTGCACAGGAAGGTTATCTCACCGACAATCATTACGCCTTCTCTACGATAGATGCTACCTGGGAAAGCCCGAAGAGCAGTTTCGATGTCGCCCTGATGGTCCCGAACGGGCCGGGACCGTTCCCATTGGTGATTTATCTGCCGGCTCTGGGTGAAACGCGTTCAGCGGGTGATGCCTGGCGTAAGGCCTGGGCACAAGGCGGCTACGCCGTTTTATCTATTCAACCCTTGGCTGGAGACGCCGATGCGTGGTCGTCGGAGGAAGCGCGCGCGGGTAACTTTTCCGATCTTGCTCGCGAGCGGTATTCGGGAAAAGTCATGGCGGCGCGTATCCAAGCTTTGCGGCTCGCATTGGCTGAACTGATCCGCCGCCACAACCGGAAAGAGCCGCCACTGGATCGTATAAACCTTTCCCGCAGCGCAGTCGCCGGCTACGACCTGGGTGCCTACACCGCGATGGTGATGGCCGGTGAGAGTGTGGACAATACCGGAACGCCAGCTTTTCCCATACCAATCAGTGCGGTAATCGCGCTTAGTCCGTACGCGGACTTTTCTGGCGTTGCACTGAGCGAGCGTTACCGCGGCATCCGCGGGCCCGTGCTTTCAGTTACCAGCGATCTTGATGAGGATCCTCTGGGACTTGTAACGCCGCCCGCGATGCGCAAAGCGCCGTTTAAATACATGCCCGGCGGAGATAAATATCTGCTAATTCTGTTGAATGTCTCGCATCGGACTTTGGCCGGCGGCGCAATCAACCAGGATGCCTTCGAGGGCCGCCCGCCGGGAGAAACTGGCCGTGGCAGGAGCCATTCTTTCTTTGGCATGGGTGGTGGTCGCCACGTTGAAAGCGGCGACACGGGCGGCTTTAGCGTTCGAGGACCGCAGCCGTCGATGACAACCCAGGCGATGGGCCAAACTGCCATTCAGAATTTCACAACCGCCTTTCTCGATGTCTATTTGAAGAACGATCCCGTAGCTCGAGAATGGCTCACGAAGAATGCACCCCTGTGGATCAAGGGCCACGGCGAATTCCAGAAGAAATAATATGAGCCGAGACTTCTCCAGTTGAGCGTTTTGTCCTGCACATTTTGATCAATTGCGGCGGACGCTTTCGTGCATCGGCCAACAAGGACGCTGGGACTTGTGAATTTTTACCTGAGTTTCTGCGCGATTCCCGTTACGCTTGCTTCAGGTCTTGATCCGGTGGGCGAATTGGCCCTCGCGCGTCATGATGGGACACGGCAAAGGGGTACAATTTTACCTGCAACCCCGAGCGCTATCGCCGGTGAACGTCGGTTCCAGCGCCGGTTTACCGAAGGCAGAACGCGCATTCTGCCTTTTGTTCGCGACCGGACGGGCGTTCTGAGATAAAACCTGGGCGAGATCCTATTGAACAGAGGGAAAACCATGGAACTGAATTTGACAAACAAACTCGCGTTGGTCAGTGGCAGCACCGCTGGCATCGGACACGCGATCGCAACAACGCTCGCCCGCGAAGGTGCTAGGGTCATTGTCAATGGCCGGTACCAAGCTTCTGTAGATGAAACCGTAGCCAAAATGAAGTCGGCCACGGGCGGCACGGTATATGGATTTGCAGGTGATCTGAGTCTGGCTGCAGTCGCAGACGAGATCGCGCGGCGGTATCCGGATGTGGAAATCCTCGTCAACAGCCTCGGGATCTTCGAGCCAAAGCCGTTTGAGGAAATTCCTGACGCGGACTGGCTGAAGCTCTTCAACGTCAATGTCCTGAGCGGGGTACGCCTGGCGCGCCTTTATCTTCCCGCGATGAGGCGCCACAATTGGGGCCGCATTATCTTTATATCCAGCGAGAGCGGGGTTCAAATTCCGTCCGAAATGATCCACTATGGAATGACCAAAACCGCGCAACTCGCGATCTCGCGCGGCCTTGCTGAAGCAGTTGCGGGTACCGGTATCACTGTCAACAGCATCCTACCTGGCCCGACAAGATCGCGCGGAGTTGGCGAGTTCGTCGATGCACTTGCAAAGGCTGATGGGAAATCATTTGAGGAATTTGAAAAGGAATTTTTCACGAAGGTTCGGCCCACATCGCTCATTAAGCGATTCGCTTCGCCTGAAGAGGTGGCGTGGCTGGTGACCTACATCGCCAGCCCACTCGCGTCGGCAACAACGGGCGCTGCTCTTCGCGTCGACGGGGGCGTCGTAAAAAGCGTGTTTTGATCGCTTCGAGTACTCAGTTCACATCTTATTTAATCCATGGCTTTTGTAAAAGTCGGGCAGGCACCCGACTGCTGTGCGGCTGCGCAAATTGATTTCGGCGGAAGCCCGCATGAGCCCGTGCTGCAAAGCATAAATTAAATTAGTTTCCGTCTGCAAAATTATGAAGTTGACTGAACTTGATCTAGATCAATTTCCTGATTCTGCAGCTTCCTGCGCATTAAATTTTCTGTAGAATGTCATATCGAGATTTGTGTTTTTGTTACACCCTAGTAGGACGGCCACCCTCTGATTGCTGTTCTCGCGAGGCCAATGACCCGGAGCGGTGGTAGTTATTGAATGCAATGAAGATGTGAAGAAAAACGAAAAGACCTAAGCTTCTTATCAAATGAGCAAATCGATACTGAACGTGCGGCGCATCCGGCAGAATCGAATCGGGGAATTCCGCTGCTTCCTGGAAAGCCTGGATAAGGCGGACTTCGTGCGCCCTTTGGGGGCGGTTCCAGTGGGAAGCAAGTCATGGTGACAGCACCGACTTATGCGAAGTGGTGCGATCGCAAGCTGTGGACGGTGCACGAGGCAATCTGCCTGCTATTGGCGATAGAACCGGAAATTGCTTGGATTAAGGATTCGCACAGCGTTGGAGGCGCCGACCCGTTGATCGCGGCGCTTCAGCAATATGTCGAACTTGTCGCTGATGCGATGATTGGCGGTTTTTTGAAGCCGTTCAGTACGGAAGATCTGTCACTAGCGGTGCCGGACCGTCGGATAGACCCGCGCGAGTTTCTCGAGTGGGCTCAGAGCCGGAAAATTGCCATCCCGAAGGAGCTGGCTTCGGTGCTGAAGCACGACCCGTTGCGGCACCTAGCGGAGGGAGTTGCAGGCGCCGAGTTGAGCGCCAAGCATTATACCCAGCGCATCACCGACCGCTACCCGGATGCCCACGAGCAGGTTTTGGGCGCGGCCCTTGCAGCGCTCAGGAGTTTTCCCGAACGTTGTCGCGATGTCGCAGGCATACGCCGCACCATCGAGGAAAATGCGTCGTTGATCTGGCCGGATACCCACAAGCTTCCGCTGCGGGCGGACGAGGTAGAGCGCCTGATCGGCCGCTGGCTGCATCGCCTGGGCTGAGAAACTATGACCAACCTTTCCCTATAATTCACTTGGAGAAATTATGACCACCATTGTCACCGATAACTGTAAAGGATGTCGCTTCACCGACTGCGTTACCGTCTGCCCGGTGGCCTGTTTCCACGCTGATAACGACATGCTGTATATCGACAATCTGGTGTGCATCCAATGCAGCGCCTGCATTCCGATATGCCCGGTGCACGCCATTTTCGCCGATGACGACATCCCTGAGGATAAGCGCAACTGGATTGAGATTAATGCCGAACGTTCTCAAGCGCTCCCGGTGATAAGCGAGAAGCAGGATGCGCTGCCCGGGGCGGAGGAGCGCAAGACGGCGCTCGGTTTCTGACCCGGGCCAGGCATGGACGCGCCGGGTACCACAAATAACCCGCTTCGCGTGGCTGTCGTTGGAGCCGGCCCAAGCGGCTTCTATGCCGCCGAGGCCTTGCTCAAGAGCGGTAAGACCGTACGCGTTGACATGATCGAGCGGCTGCCCGCGCCCTATGGATTGGTGCGCTATGGCGTGGCGCCGGACCATCCCAAACTCAAGGAAGCGATTCTGGTGTACGCTGTGATCGCGCGCCTGCCCCACTTTAACTTGCTCGGCAATGTCACGGTGGGACGCGACGTGACGGTAGAGGAGCTGCGCGCCCACTACCACGGTATTATTTTTGCGTGCGGCGCGGAAACGGATCGCCATCTTGGCATCCCCGGCGAGGATCTTGCGGGCAGCCATACTGCCACCGAGTTCGTCGCGTGGTATAACGGGCACCCGGATTACCGGGAGCGCTGCTTCGACCTTTCTGCTGAAGTGGTCGCCATCATTGGTCAGGGAAACGTTGCAGCAGACGTCTGCCGCATTCTCGCTAAGTCGGCCGATGAACTCAAGTCCACGGATATCGCAGCGCATGCCTTAGATGCCTTAGCGACAAGCCGCGTACGGGAGATACACGTTATCGGGCGGCGCGGCGTTGCCCAGGCCAAGTTCACCAACAAGGAACTAAAGGAACTGGGAGAGCTGCCCAACTGCGATGCCATCGTCGATCCCCGGGACCTGGAACTCAATTCCGAAAGTGTCGTCGAACTTGAAGTCAAGAGTAACTTCGTGAGTGCGAAGAACGTTGAAATATTTCGCGCGTTCGCTGCCCGCGGCGCTAGCGGCAAGCCACGCCGCTTAATTTTTCATTTCCTAAAAAGCCCGGTTGCGATCAAGGGCGCCGCGGCGCACATGGAACAGGTCGTGCTAGCGCGTAATCGACTGGAAGGTGCCCCCTTGCAGCAAGCGGCGCGCGAAACCGGTGAAACCGACTTGCTGCAATGTGGACTGTTGTTCCGCAGTATTGGATATTCCGGGTTGCCGATTCCGGGTGTTCCGTTCGATGCGCGCAAGGGCGTATTCCCGACCCAGGACGGACGCATTGTGGACGGCGGCGCCGTAATGCCAGGGCTTTATGCAGCGGGCTGGATCAAGCGCGGACCGACCGGGATCATCGGGACCAACCGGGCCGACAGCATAGCCACAGTTAAGTCGCTACTTGCCGACCTTTCCCGATTGGCGCCCGAGGCGAAAGGCGGCGCCGAAGTGCTGAAGCCGCTGCTCGCGGCGCGCGGCACGCGCGTTGTAAGCCTCGATGACTGGCTCAAAATAGATGCGGCTGAAGTGGCGCGCGGCCAGTCCAAGGGCAAACCGCGCGAGAAGTTCACGCGCGTGGCCGAGATGCTTAAGTGCCTCGACGGTTCTTGACTGTGCAGGTTCGCCTATGTTCGAATGGATAAACAAAGGAGAAAGCGATCGTGCCCGAAACCATGACACTGATCGGCGGGCGCTCGTCGCGGCAGGGTACTTCGCTCTGTGCCGGTAAGCTCGAAGCCGAATACATTGAGGTCTCTTCCACTGTGGAGATGAACGCGGAGGACATGGCGCGGCTCGGCCTCAAGGATGGCGACGCGGTGCGCCTGCGCAGCGCCAGCGGTGAAGTGGACGTGCGTTGCAAGGGGAGAACTACCAAGGACCTGCCACCCGGACTGCTGTTCATCGCCTATGGCCCGCTTTCCAGCCGGTTGATGGCGAGCGACACAGCCGGCAGCGGAATGCCGATATCCAAGCACATCGAGGTAACGGTCGAACCGGTCTCAGGGTAAGGCCAGGAGGAACCAACATCATGAGCGACAACATCCGAATTATTAATGACGCTACCTGCACTTTTTGCGGTTGTGTGTGCGACGACATGCACCTTACCGTCGATGTGGACGCCCACAAGATCACCAAGGCGGAGAACGCCTGCGTGCTCGGGCGCGCGTGGTTTAAGGAGCACGGAGTCGACGAAAAACGCCCGTACGCGCTCATCGAAGGCCGCGAAGCGAGCACGGAGGAGGCGATCGAGGCCTCCGCACAAATTCTGGTCAACGCCCGCTTCCCGTTGATCTACGGACTGTCCGATACGACGTGTGAGGCGCAGCGTCAGGCTCTAGCGATCGCCGATATGATCGGCAGCAATGTGGATACCACAACCTCGGTCTGCCACGGTCCGTCCGGTATGGCTTTCGAGGGAGTCGGAGAAAGTACGGCGACCTTGGGCGAGATCCGTAACCGCGCCGACCTCCTGGTGTTTTGGGGAGGCAATCCAGCAGAGTCCCATCCGCGTCTGTTTACGCGTTACACCGTGACCGCCAAGGGAATGTACGTCCCGCAAGGCAGGAAAGACCGCACCGTGGTTCTTGTGGACGTGCGCCGCAGCCCGAGCGCAGCTGTTGCGGACATCTTCGTGCAGGTGAAACCGCAGCGCGATTTCGAGGTGCTGTGGGCACTGCGCGCGCTGGTTAAGGGACGGCGGGTGGATCCCGCGATCGAGCAGGTAACCGGTGTGCCTCTCGCCACGCTCGAAGATTTAGCGCAGCGCATGAAGAACTGCCGCTTCGGGGCGCTGCTTTTCGGCATGGGGCTTACCATGACGCGGGGCCGGCATTTTAATTCCGGGGCGCTGCTTGCGCTCGCCACCGATCTTAACGAATACACTCATTTCGTGGCCAAGCCGGTGCGCGGCCATGGCAATGTTACCGGTGCGGACAACGTGGTGTCATGGCAGACCGGTTTTCCCTTTGGCGTAAATCTGGGACGTGGATATCCGCGTTTCAACCCGGGCGAATTCACGAGCGCCGACTTGCTCGGGCGCGGCGAAACGGATGCAGCGCTCATTATCGCCGCAGATCCGGGTGCCAATTTCTCGAACGCGGCAATCGAGCACCTGAAACGCATCCCGGTGATTGTGCTGGATCCCAAGCTTACCCACACCGGCAAACTTGCACGGGTGGCGATTACGACTGCGACCTATGGCATCAGCGTGCCCGGTACCGTGTACCGGATGGACGATGTAGCCATTGCCCTGCGGCCGGCCTTGCCCTCGCCCTACCCGAGCGACGAGGACGTGCTGACCCGCATCAAGGAGCGTGTGCGCGAACTGCTCGGCGGGAACCGCGTTCCCGCCATGGGCGCCGCATAGCGGCGTCAGACATCCCGGAGTCATCGTGCTGCACATCGCAAACGGTCGCGTGTATGATCCTGCGAACGGCATCGATGGCAAAGTTCAGGACATCTATGTCGCCAATGGCAAGATCGTAAAGGACGTCCCGCCGGGGGCGAGGCGGATCGATGCCAAAGGGATGGTGATCATGCCGGGCGGTGTGGACATGCATTGCCACATTGCCGGGCCCAAAGTCAATCTCGCGCGCAAGCTGCAGCCGGAGGACCACCGGCACGACGTGCATCCGCGCACCGCGTTCACCCGTTCCGGTGTCGGCGGCACGGTTCCGTCCACTTTCGCCACCGGCTACCGCTACGCACTGCTCGGTTACACCACCGCCATGGAGGCGGCAGTGCCGCCCATCGGCGCCCGCCACACGCTCGAGGAATTCCATGACACGCCGGTCATCGATAAGGGCTTCTACATAGTGATGGGCAACAACGTGCTGCTCTACAAGCTGCTGGAACAGGGACGGCGCGAAGACTTCCGCAACGCGCTCGCGTGGTGGCTCGCAGCGACCAAGGCGTATACCGCCAAGCTCGTCAATCCCGGGAGCGATGAAGCGTGGAAGGGCCGGCGCAACGCCAACATCACCAAGCTTGACGAGAAGATAGAGGCGTTCGAGCTTACGCCGCAACAAGTAATCGGAGCATTGATCGAGGCGGTGGACGAGCTCGGATTACCGCACCCGGCACACATTCACTGTAACAACCTCGGCCACTCCGGAAATTACGCCACCACCCTGGAGACCATGCGCATTGCCGAAGGCCACCGCGCCCACATCGCGCATATCCAGTTTCACAGCTACGGGGAAGTGCCCGGCAAGGCCAGCCACAACCCGACGTCGCGCGCCAAGGTCATCGCGGATTACATCAACGCGCACCCGAACATCAGTGCCGACGTCGGCCAGGTCATGTTCGGCAAGTCGACGATCATGACTGCGGATGCGCCGCTCGCGTACATGTTGTCGCGCTTTGTTGGCGGCAAATGGGTGAATTCCGACACCGAGCATGAGTCCGGGTGCGGCATCCTTCCGTTCGCCTACCAGGACAAGGTGTATACCCACGCCCTGCAATGGGCAATCGGGCTTGAATTATTCCTGCTCTCGAAAGATCCCTGGCGCATGGTGTTCTCCACCGACCACCCCAACGGCGGCTCGTTTATGAGCTATCCGCGGCTCATCCGCTTGCTGATGGATCGCGAATTCCGCAAGGAGCAGATGAGCAAGATTAATCAAAAGGCGCTGAAACAGACGGCGCTCGCCGACGGTTTGGACCGCGAGTACACGCTTCAGGAAATCGCTATCGTCACCCGCGCGGGCCCGGCACGATTGCTGGGCCTAACGAACAAAGGGCATCTCGGCCCCGGTGCGGATGCCGACATAACAATTTACGACGAAGACAAAGACAAGGAGCGCATGTTCGGCGCGCCGCGCCATGTCATTAAGGACGGGCAGATGATTATTGAGGACCACGAATTCCGCGCGGATCATCAGGGGCGGATGCTGCATGTGTCTCCAGAATACGATCCGAAAATTGTGGAGGTGATCCGCCCGTTCTTCGAAGATTATTATTCGATCCGCTTCAACAACTATGCAGTGGACGACAGCTACCTAGGGCCCCACGAAGTCATTCCGACCCTGATGCGGCGTTCAACTGCGACTGCACCGGGCAAAAAATAAAGATCATGTGCTCTCCCGGGAACGTTGGCGCAGCACTCACTCGCGGCAACTGGAAATGCTGATCAACGGCGTTACCGTCGTGGACACTTTTGCCGAGGCGTTCGCCATGTCGGGCGCACGGGTGCTCATCACTGCCGAGAACGAAAAATGGGCGGCCGCGGCGGCGCGCACCATGACCGGCTTCGCCACCTCGGTAATCGGTTGCAAATGTGAAGCCGGCATCGAGCGCATGGTGCCCGCCGGAGAAACTCCGGACGGGCGCCCGGGTGTGACGGTGCTGCTGTTTGCCACCAGCGCCGATGGCGTGGGCAAGCGACTGGTCGAACGCATCGGGCAGTGCGTCATGACTTGTCCCACCACCGCTTGCTTCAACGCCCTGCCTAGCGAAAATACGGTGGTCGTCGGGGGACTATTGCGCTATTTCGGTGACGGTTTTCAGCTATCCAAGCATTTCGACGGGCGCCGCTTCTGGCGCGTGCCGGTGATGGACGGCGAATTCGTGGTGGAGGAACGGTTCGGCGTTCAGCCCGCAGTCGGCGGCGGCAATCTGCTGCTCCTTGGCGAAGACATGCCGCCCACACTCGCCGCAGCGGAGGCGGCGGTCAATGCCATGCGGACGGTACCCGGCGTGATCCTGCCGTTTCCCGACGGTGTGGTGCGAAGCGGCAGCAAGGTCGGCTCCCGCTACAAGTCGGTGATAGCATCCACCAACGATGCTTATTGTCCGACGCTGCGCGCGCTTTCAAAGGCAACCGAGCTTACGCCTGAAATCGGGTGTGTGCTCGAGATCGTTATCGATGGCCTGGACGTCGATGCAGTACGCGAGGCCATGCGCCGCGGACTCAAGGCGGCCGCGCAACCGGGGATAAGGACGATCTCCGCCGGCAACTATGGCGGCAACCTGGGGCAGTACAAAATCGAACTGCGCAGCCTGCTTTAGGGCGCAAATTGTATACGTCAGCATGGACTATGCACGCGAAGTTATGACATGAGCCTCACGCTTACCCTCCACACCCAACCGGATGTTCCTGTCGAGGCGGAGACTATTGTCCCGCAACGGTTCCAAGGAATGACGCCCGCGCAGGTCGCGGCTGCCAAGGTCCTATATGGCAACCGGCAGGCCGCACTCGGGGATTTTTTCCGCGCCGAAGGCCAACCCGACGGCGAGTTGCGGGTCGTGGGTGATCTCTTTCGCGTAAAAATGATCGGTGCCGGCATGACGCACGGCCAAATCGTCATAGAGGGCAACGTGGGAATGCATCTTGGTGCCGCCATGAGCGGCGGCGAAATTTTTGTCGAAGGCAACGCCGCAGATTGGGTGGGTGAAGAAATGTCGGGCGGGCGAATCGTAGTGAAGGGCAACGCCGGTCATATGGTTGGCAGTGCCTTGCGCGGTGAAAGCATTGGCCCTCGCGGCGGGGAGATCATCATCCATGGCAACGCCGGCAACGAAGTTGGCAGCGGCATGCGGCGCGGCCTCATTGCGGTGGCTGGTAACAGCGGTGATTTTACCGCAGTCAATATGCTGGCCGGCACTGTTGTGGTCCTCGGTCAGCTCGGAATGCGGACCGGCGCCGGCATGAAGCGCGGAACGGTCGCCTCCTGCCGGCCGGTGGAATTGCTACCCACCTTCGCCTACGCTTGCACCTACCGTCCAGTCGCGTTGCGCCTGGTGCTAAGTTACCTGCGCGAACGCGGGCTAACTATCACCGACAAGCAATTCGCCGGGCGCTACCGCCGCTGGAGCGGGGACGGAGTTGAAACAAGCCGCGGGGAAGTATTGCTTCTGGAAGAAGGCTGATCGGCGCGCGATTATCTGCGCAAACCTTGCATAATGCCCTGGCAAAGCGGATGCGCACTTTTTTTCGCTCTTTCCGATTTTCGGCCGCTGACACCGTTGGCGTAAACAATCACGCTAGGCGCGGCCCGGTCAGTAAGATTAAGTTGTCTCAGCGTCGATACCGCGCCCTCACAGCCTGCAAAGCGGGTTCAAATCGCTCATTTGTCTACGTGCGCCGCGCTCTTAACCATGGCAATCGCGTTTTTGACAATGTGTTCTTGACCATCGTTTGTAAGAATAGTAAACCCCACCAGTAATTTGCTGACGCGAACCATTCCCTTCGTCAGGTACCTGTATTCACCGGGACCGGGCTCACGATCTGTTACTGAAAAGTAATATCCAGGGCCGGATGCGCCTTCCAGCTTTTTTAACTCAATTTTTTTCTCGACCGACCGCGTCTCTACCAGGTCCGCGCTTTGCAGGACCAGCTGCCGTATGCCCTCTTCTTCTGTCAGAGGTATGTCCTGCTTCGAAGGCCAAATCGGCGATATCACTACCACAAACGGTGCTCCGGCCTTCTGCTCGAAAGTAATTGTCGGAGGCGAACGGTCAGGTGGTTGCTGTATTTTGTCTTTCCACAACGCGGGGACACTGAGCTGAATACTTCCGTGATCAGGCAACTCGTACCGACGTATGCTCACCTCATCGGCCGCTGCAACAGCAACGGCAACGAAGAACAGCAAACACAGTAAGGCTGCAAAAAAGCGCTTAGCTTGAATCATCAGTAATTGGTGCCACCGATGGATGCATTAGCTTAGCGCTCGCGCCCTCCTTCGTAAATGGCTTTTTTGAATGAGCACAGTCAGATACTGCCGGACGGAGCAGGTGCCTAGATTAATTGCAACGTAAACCTGCACGCCCGGGCTTAGATGCGATGTCACACCCTGCTATTCGAAATACCCCGCTTTGCGAGACACGATTGTTCGAAAGTCGCTCCGTGCCGGATTGTCCTGTGCAACAGAAGACCGAGCGCGAATTCAGTACCTTTATTTGGACAAAAGCGATGAATTATTGCATACCGGGTCCATTATGAAACAAGAATTTGCCACGCTAACGTCATCTGCGCGCCGAAGCCCACCAAAAACGCGACGGTCCTGACCCACGGCACGCGGCCTGTGACTGCTGCGAGATGAACTAGCCGCGCCCAAAAATATACTGCGCATGCTGTCGCGGTCGCATTATTGCTGACGCCGAGATCTTGAGCGACCAGCACCAGGGCCGCGAAAACGACCAGATTTTCCACAGCGTTTGCGTGCGCCTTTTTCATGCGTGCCGCCCACGGGGTCTGCGGTTTGGGATTTTCCGGATAACCGACAGTGTCGAGCAGGCCCCACACGAAAATCCGGTCCAGTATGTAAGGGATCCATATCACGGCGGTGAGAGTTGTTGCCCAAGTGAGATACATAAGTTCCGGTTTCACGGCTTTCTCCTTTTATAAATTGGTAATTGGCGCTACGGAAATGTAACCTCAAACAATACTCCTTTTAGGCAGGTATTGCGAAGTGTGAAATTTATCTGTTTCCTCTACGAACAATTGAGTTCGCCTATCGCGATCAAATCGCTGGTCCTGCAATGATCATTTCACCATAGTCAGTTGGCGGACACTTCTCGCGCAGTTATTGGGAAATTGAAACAACAGTAGGTCGCATGTCAATCGTGCTAGGATTTAAATTGCTCGACTGACATCTATTCATGACTGGAGGCTACTATGAGCGACGATGCTGCCTGGACTAATGCCAGAGATTTACTCAAGGAAATATTGCATTCGCAGCCCCACTTGACTTCGCCGATGACCCCTAACGCAAATACCGGGAGGCTCGTCGCAGAATTCATCGCCGGTATGCACGCCGAGTTAATGGCGTATGAGAAGAAGCGCCCGCAGAATACGTAGTACCAAGCGCTTTTCGCTCGGCGCGAACCGCTAATAATTGATTTCGTGCCGCTACTTTCAGAGCACAGCTGAGGCTCGGTTTGGAATCATTTACAGTAATAGCTCTCCAAAAAAATATTTTAAGGAAGGAATTTGCCCCGGGGATTCAGTACCCGCGGGTGCCCGGTAATGAGGTGGCCGGTGTGATAGATGCCGTGGGCCAAAGCATTGAATGGTGGCAGCCAAGCCAGCGGGTGGGCGTCGGCTGGAACGGCGGCTACACGGAGTACGTGATCGCTCCCGCCAGTGCGGTCGCACTGGTGCCGGCCGAACTTCCGGCTACCGAGGCGGCTCCCCTGATGTGTGCCGGCATTACCACGTTCAACGCGCCGCGAAATAGCGGCGCGCCACTGGGCGACGTTGTCGCGGTGCTCGGCTTGCGAGGGCTTGGCCACTTCGGCATTAAATACGCCGCGAAGATGAGCTTTCACACGGTCGGTATCGCGCGCGGCAAGGATTAGGAATCGCTCGCGCGCGAGTTGGGCGCGTCCATGTACATCGACAGTCGGGCTCGGGACCCCGCGGCGAAACTCCTCAAGTTGGGCGGCGCCAAGGTCATTCTGGCGACGGCAAGCAGCGGCGAGGTAATGAGCGCCGTGCAAGGCGGCCTGGCGGTCAACGGCACGCTGCTGATCCTCGGCGCGGCTACCTCGATGCAAGTATCGCCATTAGTCCTGATATTGGGATGCCGCTCGATCAAGGGCTGGTATTCCGGGACGTCGATCGATTCCCAGGATACGCTCGCGTTTGGCGCAGGCACCGGCCTGCGGTCCATAAACGAAACGCTCCCGCTGGAGCGCTCCTCGGAAGCTTACGACCGCATGATCAGCGGCAAGGCCCGTTTTCGAGTTGTTTTATCAATTCGGCGCTAGACGGGCGCGCCACGCTTTCCCGGGATGATTGCGTTTTAGCCAGGATCGAAAAAGCCAAGACTGGAAAAAGTTTTTACCGTCGTCTTGCTGCCAGTCGCGCTAAATCTGCTGGCGCCGATGTCGATTCGCCAGCCGCCGCTCCTTGCATTCATTGCTTTATTCAACCCCGCTGTCATCTCGCGATTGCACCATCCCGATCACGCCAAGCAATTACAGTAAGACAGATTTTGCTCGTTTACTACGTGTCTATCATTGCTTTCGTTTTGGAACTGTAAAGTCCAGGTCATACGCTTGCGGTTCTGCAGGCTCCTTCCGTGCCCCCGATGCAACCATCGGGGCTTCGCCCGGCAACCCGCGGCGATTCCACTTGCGGCGGTCATAACCCGTCACGCCCGGCACAGTCACTGTGCGCCGGTCCGCCACGACGCGTCTTTCCACGTCCATGCATTTCCTCCTCTTGAGCGTCAAGCCGATCCAGCTTGTTGCTTGCTTATTTCGCCGTTTGTGCCGCCGCATACTTACACATTGTTACAAGAATGTGACGAACACGCACAGCGATGTTATTTCGTATTGTAACTCTGGCAAAAAAAATGAACACAAAAACCACTGCCCATTTTTTCCAGATCGGGGTTCGTACTAAGTCCTGAGTTAATAGCGTCGCATTTAAAAGCGGTGTTCCAATCGCCCAACCCGAAACCTGCTCCGCGATTCGGCTACGCGCTACATCCCAATAGGACGTACTGGGAATCGTTCAAGAATTTATGCGCTCACGCCAAACAAACCGATCCTACTTCGGCATGTTGGATATTGATCATCCTTGCAAGTCTACGCGTCGGTGCGACGGTTCCACAATCGTCCGAGACGAGTATTACGGGCGCTAATGCGGATGTTGGTGCGAAACCTTGACGCCACTCTCGGGAACATGCTCGCGAACCTGCGTTGAGCGTTGTCGGTCGCGTTGCTCGATGCGGCCAAAGGTCCACATGGCCACCGAGCTGCCCCACACCACCAGCAAGACGCCGACGACAATAAAGCCAAGCACTTCGAAGTCCAGCGCGCCGATGAAGTCGAAGAACGGTCCCCTTATGTCAAGCGCTGTCCTAAACACCTGCAGCAACTCCATGGTGCCGATAATCAGCGCTACCGCTATTGACAGTCCGGTGATGGTGAGATTGTAAAAGATCTTGCGCACGGGGTTTAAGAACGCCCAGCTGTAGGCCTTCAACATCAACACAGCGTCTGTCGTGTCCATCAGCGACATGCCGGCCGCGAACAACAGCGGTAGCGATAGAACGGCTCCGGCCGGCATGTTGCCTACAGCAGCACCGGCAGTCATCGCCAGCAGACCGACCTCTGAAGCCGTATCGAACCCCAGGCCGAACAGCAGGCCCAGCGGGTACATTTGCCAGCTGTGGTTAATGAGTCTTTGCAGCCGCCCGCCGATCAGTCCCTTGATTGGGCCGCGCTGTATTAAAAACTTTTCGAGGTGCGCTTGGCTATGCTCGCCGCTCTTTGCTTTGTGCCAAACCTTCAGAACATCGAGCAGCAGGAGCAGATTCAGAACGCCTATTAGCAACAAAAATATACCGGAGACGCTCGCGCCAAGAATGCCGCCAAGGTTTTTCAATCCCGGCAGATCGTGCTTAACGGAAGGGGCGGCGAACATCAGCGCTACGGCGAGAAAAAAGACGATGGTCGAATGGCCCAACGCGAAGAAGAAGCCAACGCCTACCGGCCGTTTTCCTTTCTGCAACATGTACCGCACGGTATCGTCGATTGCAGCAATATGATCAGCATCAAACGCATGACGCAGCCCTAACATGTATGCGACAAGGCCCAGCCCAATCAACACCGGATAGCGAGACGAGTAGTGGAGAAACAAGCCCCAGCCCACCAAATGCAGGCATGTGATGATTCCGTATAGACCCGCGAGGCGTACACCCGCGCTGGCACCGGACATCAAACGGCGACGCTCGGCGCGCAGCGGGGCAGCGCCGTTGGGTTCAATCAGGTTGTAGCGCACGGCCATTAAATTCTACGCGTAACTTACGCAAAAGACGTAAACAAATCCCTTCCCGATGCTAACCTAGACTTTCGCCAGAATTTCCTACCGGTGCTTTTATGCGATGAGCCCAGGCTGATGCCGTTTTTTCACAGGCCTAACCGCTAATAGAGGCCCGGAATCAAGCGTGACGTCCGGGCGCGATAGGCATCATACTCGCCGCCAAACTGCGTGCGCAGCAGTGTCTCTTCCGAGCGGATGCGCGCGAGGAGCGGCGGAATCAGCAGCGCCGTGAGAAGCACGCCGACCCCCGCACGAAAAGCCAGGGCCCATCCGAGCGCGCTGACGAGCAATCCCAGGTAGCTGGGATGGCGAATGACCGCATATATACCGCTGGTGACCAGCGTGTGCCCGGGCTGGATCGCGACCAGCCCGCTGAAACGATGTCCCAGGACGAAAACCGGCCAGAGCCGCAGAGCACCACCGGCGGCGAAGAGAATGAGGCCAAGCCAGCGAACCGTATCGCCATCGATGGTGAACAACCCTTTCCGGTCCGTGTATGCCGGCAGATAGCCGGCCAACAGACCAATGAGCGCAAATGCCGCGATGACCCAGCGGTTGCCTCGATCCTCACGAACACCGGGGCTCAGATTTCCACCCGCGAGGCACGCCGCGACAGCGAGCACGGCCGTCGCAACTGCGAGCGTCATAAGCGCCGAATGGGAGAAGAAGGCTGCGAACCCGCGCCAACCTAAAATTGCCAAGCTGAAGTATGCAGCTGTGCTCACAAGGATAAGCATCACTCTGACCGTATGTGTCATCATTGTTTCTTTTGTCGCACGATTCCTTGAACTCAATATACACGATCTATAAAAATATGACTGGGATTGACCGGCGACGGTGTCACCGTGGATATGGTGCCCAAAGGTCCTATATCTTGAATTTCCCATCGCTCCGTTAATCACGTTGGTCATTATCAAGCTTCCAAGATCCAAGACCAGACGCCGTCCGCACGTTAACGCTCGATGGGAAAAGCTGATAGTCCAAGACTTGAGCCATTTGCCTTATTTCAGGTGAGCGCCTTGAATGGCGTTTGACCCGGATAGCCCAGCCACTTTAATCTCCTGCCATGAATCAAGACAAAGCACAACGAGTACGCGAGATGGTGGACGCTATATACCGCTCCGAGTCGCGCCGGGTATTCGCAACTTTGATTCGCCTGCTCGGCGACTTCGACCTCGCCGAGGAAGCTTTACACGATGCTTTTAGGGCAGCACTGGAGCAGTGGCCGCGGGATGGCGTCCCTGACAATCCGCGGGCTTGGCTGGTCTCGGCGGGCCGCTTCAAGGCTATCGACGGTATTCGCCGGCGCGCCCGTTTCGATGCGTTGGATGAAGACGCCGAGCAGGTCGAGGCGGCTACCAATGATAGCGCGGCGTGGGAAGGCGAAAACGTTGATGACGATCGGCTGCGCCTCATTTTCACTTGCTGCCACCCCGCTCTTCCGCCGGATGCCCAGGCGGCGCTGACACTGCGCGAGGTTTGCGGCCTTACTACGGAGGAAATCGCGCGCGCATTTCTCACTGCTGCGCCTACGTTAGCCCAACGCATTGTGCGGGCCAAGACCAAGATCCGCGACGCGAAGATTCCCTATCAAGTGCCATCGCCGGACGAACTTCCGGACCGGCTGAACAGCGTGCTGCGTGTGATCTACCTGGTATTCAACGAGGGCTACTCCGCGTCCTCGGGTTCGTCCTTAACGCGCCACGATCTTTCGGGCGAGGCGATTCGATTGGCGCGGCTTTTGGCACAACTGCTGCCGGAACCTGAGGCGATGGGGCTGCTTGCACTAATGTTGCTGCACGATTCGCGGCGCGCGGCGCGTGCCTCGGCTACAGGGGATCTGATTCTACTAGAGGACCAAGATCGCTCGCTCTGGCACCGGGATCAGATCGCGGAGGGGACGGCGCTGGTTGAACAAGCCTTGTCGTCACGCCGCTTCGGCTCGTACACGCTCCAGGCGGCAATTGCGGCAGTGCACGCCCAAGCGCCCGATTCTGCCGCTACAGACTGGGGCGAGATCGTCGGGCTATACGACGTATTGTTGCGTATCGATCCATCGCCTGTAGTCGAGCTCAATCGCGCAGTGGCGATTGCAATGCGCGACGGCCCGGAAGCGGGTCTCGTAGCGATCGACGCCATACTGGTGGGTGATTTGCCGGATTACCGTCTCGCCCACGCGGCGCGGGCCGACCTGTGCCGCCGCTTGGGGAAAACGGGCGCGGCTCGGGCCTCTTATGAACGGGCACTAGCCCTTACTCAACAGGAGCCGGAGCGGCGTTTTCTTGAGAAGCGGCTGAGCGAGTTGCCGGGCTGAGACGGCCAACGAAAATCTTATTGTCCGGTTGTCGATTTTGCCCCGTCCCAAACGACTAAGAGCGTAACCAGTTATTCAACAACCGATCAACGAATTTAGAAAGGGGATACGACCATGCGATTCATGATTATTGTCAAAGCCACCAAGGATTCGGAAGCCGGCGTCATGCCGAGCAAGGAGCTGCTGACCGCAATGGGCAAATACAACGAGGAACTGGCCAAGGCAGGCATTGTGCTCGCAGGTGACGGACTGCAGCCGAGCTCGAAGGGCGCGCGCGTGCGATTTTCCGGGCCAAAACGAACCGTGGTCGACGGCCCCTTTGCCGAGACCAAGGAGCTCATCGCCGGCTTCTGGGTCTGGAAGGTGAAGTCGAAGGAAGAGGCGATCGAATGGGTCAAGCGCTGCCCCAACCCAATGCCGGGGGACTCCGAGATCGAGATCCGCCAGCTTTTCGAGGCGGAGGACTTCGACGAGCAGTTCACGCCGGAGCTGAAGGAATCGGCAGAGCGCGTGCACACGCAGGTCTCCCGCAACAAGTAAACCCGCAGCGAAAGGAGAAACACCATGCCGAATGTCAAAGCGATTCCCGAGGGAATGCACACAGTCACGCCGCACCTGGTTTGCGCCGGCGCGGCCGACGCCATCGATTTCTATAAGAAAGCGTTCAATGCAGTGGAAGTAGGACGATTGTTCGGCCAACAGGGCAAAATCATGCATGCCATGATTCGGATTGGCGATTCTGCCGTCATGCTGGCCGATGAGTTTCCCGACTGTGGAGCATTGGGGCCAAAATCGCTCAAAGGCTCTCCGGTTACAATTCATCTTTATGTCGCGGATGTCGACGCGTTTGTTAAGCGCGCGCTCGGCGCGGGCGCGAAGATCACGATGCCCCTCGAGGACATGTTCTGGGGCGATCGCTACGCCAGGCTCGAAGATCCGTTCGGCCACCACTGGTCGGTCGCGACGCGCATCCGCGATGTGAGTCGGGAAGAAATGCAGAAGTCGGTGCAGAAAATGGGCAGCTGAGCGATCGGAACGGATTTTTAGGCCGGACTGCCCAACATGAAGGTAGTTGAGCAATAACCGCTGATCAATGCGTGTACGGAGAATGCAATGAAGTTCCTGTGTTTGATTTATGCCGAGAAGGTCATGGAGCAGCTGACCGAAGCTGACGCGGAAAATCAATTCGAGGAATACAGGGTCTTCACCGAAGGGATTCGGCATAGCGCCCATTTTGTCGGCGGAAACCGGCTCCTGCCTCCGGAAACGGCGACCGCGCTCCGGGTGCGAAACGGCAAGGTCTCGACCATCGACGGACCTTTTGCTGAGACCAAGGAACAGCTTGGCGGCTATTACCTGATCGAAGCCAAGGACGTTAACGAAGCGATACAGGTTGCTTCGAGGATCCCGGGGGCACGGCGCGGCTGCGTCGAGGTGCGTCCAATTGCCGAGGACGCGCAGACACGGCAGGTATTGGGGCGAACTGCCCAAGATTGAACCGAAGGGACGACAGCCCATCGGAGCGATTTTCAACAGAGGAAGCAAGCAATGAAATATTTGTGCCTCGTGTATCTTGATGAAAGACGGCTGAACGAGTTGCCCGACAGCGATTGCCTCGACTACGACGCGGCAATACGGAAAAGCCGCCACTGCATCGCCTCGGAAGCGCTCGAGTCCGTGCAGACCGCCACCACCGTGCAGGTTCGCGACGGTAAGGTATCGATCACCGACGGCCCGTTCGCGGAGACCAAGGAGCAGCTGGCTGGGTTTTACCTCATCGACGCCAGTGACCTGAACGCGGCAATTCAGATTGCTGCGAAGATCCCGCCGGCGCGCGTGGGTAGCATCGAGGTGCGGCCGATCCGGCCGATTCGGGAAATGGCCGAGCACCAAGCGCCTCCCCGGGGTGCAATAAATCGTATTGTGCACGCCGCGAAATAATCGACGACAGCGGTCTGTCGATTTTTGGCTCGCCCATTCGGCTATTCAGCGATAGGAGCGTCCATCGGCGCAATGGACGCAGTGATGGCGAAAATTCACGTGCCGCGCAAGCGTCACATGTGCGGCATGATGGCAACCGGCGCCGCCTGTGAGTGAAAACGTAAACAAAGGAGAGTTCACATGCAATATGTTGACGGATTTGTCGTGCCTGTCCCCAAGAAAAAACTGAACGCCTACCGCCGCATGGCGCAGAAGGCGGGCAAGGTCTGGCGCGAACACGGTGCACTCGAGTTTGTTGAGTGCGTCGCTGACGACGTGAAGCCAGGAAAGTGGACGTCGTTCCCGCAGAGCGTCAAGCTCAAAGCCGGTGAGACGGTGGTTTTCTCCTACATCGTGTACAAGTCGCGCGCGCATCGCGACCGCGTCAATGCCAAGGCCATGAAGGACCGGCGTCTTGCGGATATGATGGACCCGAACGCCATGCCTTTTGACGGCAAGCGCATGTTCTGGGGCGGATTCAGGATTCTGGTCGACGCCTAGGCTTGGTTGGGACAAGACGCGATGCCCCGACGTTGCGTGCTGTGAGAAAATTCGTTTCAGCCACACGAATGGGGTGCGCGCGCCAATAATTTAGAGGAGATGCGATGAAATACATCTGCCCTGTACACATCGAAGCGAACAAGTTCCAAACCTTGCTCGAAAACAAGCGCAGCGCCTTCGTGGATGCCTAGTTTCGCGTCAGCTTGGCATACTAATCGCACGCGTCGCATATGAAAGCATGATATTAAATCGACACTAGTCGGCCGGCGCATTCAATCCAATACAAAGACGGAAACGTGGACACCTTATACAACCTGTCAACGGAGATGATCCGGAATATCTACGAACGCCGCATTTCCGGGCCGCCGGTACTAGACGTCGCGTCTCACTTTCCAGACGCGCGACGGTTCGTGGAAGCATGGCCGGAACTGCGCGACGAAGCGATTCAGGTCGCCCAAGACCTGCAACGGGTACCTCGTTTTCACGAACTGATGCCCGAGCAGGCGGCGATCTCCGCGAACGATGATCGCGACTGGCGGATGTTCGTTTTGAAGGCGTACGGCGTGTCCGTGCGCAAGAATAGCGCGCGGTGTCCGCTTCTTGCGGCGCTGATCTCATCGGTTCCAGATGTTCTTTCGGCCGCGTTGTCCTTTCTCGCTCCAGGGAAGTACGTTCCACGGCATCGCGGTCCGTTTCGCGGCGTAATTCGTTTCTATCTGGGACTGTCGGTGCCGATCTCGGAGAATGGCCGTCCCGCTGCGGTGCTCACGATCGACAACCGCGAGTATCGGATCGGCAACGGCGAATATCTGCTGTGGGACGACACCTTTCCGCACGAGGTGTGGAACCACAGCGAGAACGGTCGCATCGCCCTGCTGCTCGATGTCCGGCGGCGCGGCATGCCGCTCGACATGGCCCTGCTCTCGAGGGTACTCATCGCGGCAATAGGCGCCTCTGTCAGGTTGCGAAACATTTCCTGGCACCGGGATTAAACGTTGTGAAGTCTAGCGCCCGGCCGCGCCGCCCAATGGAGCGCTGCTTGCGTAGCCTGCGCTTACGAAGTAAATGCTTGCGCGGCAGCGCTCGCGCAGATTTTCGTCAAAGCTATAAAGCGATACTTTTATGCAATTCGCCAAGTTCAACTGCGTTTACTCCGACGCATCGGCGACCCGGCTTTGTTAGATTCTGCGCAATCGATTTGCTTGGATGGCGCTATACTCACCCCCGTGCCGCCAATCATCTGCATATCGAACCTGACCAAGACCTACGCTACTGGCCTGCAGGCTCTGAACAACGTCAATCTCGAGATCCGCAAGGGCGAAATCTTTGCGTTGCTGGGGCCGAACGGTGCCGGCAAGACGACGCTTATCAATATCATCTGCGGGATCGTCACGCCGAGCATTGGCGCGGTACACGTGGGTGGCCACGACATTCTGCGCGAATACCGCGCAGCGCGGTCAATGATCGGGCTGGTGCCACAGGAGCTGTACACCGACATGTTCGAGACAGTGTGGGCGACCGTAACTTTCAGCCGCGGTTTGTTTGGACGCGCCCCCGCTCCGGCGCACATCGAGAACGTGCTGCGCGAGCTGTCGCTGTGGGAGAAACGCCACGACAAGATCATGACACTGTCGGGCGGAATGAAGCGGCGCGTACTGATCGCCAAAGCATTGGCGCATGCGCCCGAGATTTTGTTTCTCGATGAGCCGACAGCGGGCGTGGACGTGGAACTGCGCCGCGACATGTGGGCCCTGGTGCGCCGCCTGCGCGACGGCGGCGCGACCATCATCCTGACCACGCACTACATCGAGGAAGCAGAAGAGATGGCCGATCGCATCGGTGTCATCAGCAACGGTAAGCTCGTCGTGGTCGAAGGGAAGAGCGAACTCATGAAGAAGCTCGGCAAGAAACAGCTGACTCTGCACCTGCAGGAGCCGATGACCGCAATTCCCGCAGAACTCGACGCCTGGCGCCTGGCGCTGAAAGCCGGGGGCACCGAGCTGGAATACACTTTCGATGCCGAGGAAAGCACGGGCATCCCTGTCCTGCTGCGACGCCTGAGCGAACTGGGAATCGGGTTCCGGGATCTGCAAACTCAACAAAGCTCACTGGAAGACATCTTCGTTGGTTTGGTCGGCAGGAATACAAGCGAACACGCATGAGTACTTTCGCGAAAATTCCAGTTTTCAACCGCCACGGCGTACTTGCAATATACCGCTTCGAGCTGGCCCGTTTCCGGCGCACCTTGTGGCAGAGCCTGGTGACACCGGTAATTACCACCTCGCTCTACTTCGTAGTGTTTGGTTCCGCCATCGGTTCGCACATAAGCGAAGTGGGCGGCGTAAGATATGGCGCTTTCATCGTGCCTGGGCTCATCATGTTGTCGCTCTTCACCGAGAGCCTCAACAACGCGTCGTTCGGCATCTACCTGCCGCGGTTCACCGGCACAATCTACGAAGTGCTGTCTGCTCCCGTTTCGGCAGTCGAGATCGTCCTTGCATATGTCGGGGCAGCGGCAACTAAGTCGCTTATTCTGGGGCTGGTTATTCTGGCGACGGCGGCGCTGTTTGTTCCAATCCAAATTGAACATCCGGCGTGGATGATCGCCTTCCTGGTATTAACCGCGGTAACCTTCTGCTTGTTTGGTTTTATCCTCGGCATTTGGGCGAAGGGTTTCGAGCAGCTTCAGTTCGTTCCTATGCTGGTCATCACGCCTCTGACTTTCCTGGGTGGCGCTTTTTATTCGATCGACATGCTGCCGCCGGCATGGCGCACCGTCAGCCTGTTCAACCCGATCGTCTACCTGATCAGCGGATTTCGCTGGAGCTTCTATGAATCTTCGGACGTCGGCGTGGGCGTGAGCCTCGCAATGACGCTGGGCTTCCTCGTGTTTTGTCTCGGCGGTGTCGTATGGATTTTCAGGACGGGGTACCGGCTGAAGAACTGAATCACGCGGCTCCAGTACGAAGCGCGGGCAAAAAAGTTCAGGGCGCATGTTTGGCTCGTTGCGTAATGAGCTACATTGAAATATGTCGCACCTTGGCCCCGGAAACGTCTGCTTCAGGTTCTTGTGGTCAAACGCTAGTTAGAACGCTACCCACTTCGCGCATGATTTTCTGGATGGGGAACGCAGAAGACTTAAGAAAGGGGCGTGCCCCACGCGCCTTGGCGGGAAGCAATCACACGAATCCCAAAAACTTGAGATCCCGTTGACTCTTGCTATGAGAGAGCCGCGCAATTGCGAATCAGGAAGGAGTGATGCCTTGGTTCCCACCGAGCAAGTACTTAAGGATGCGGCTGCCTTCAGGACAATGATCCCAGCCCGGCTGGACCGGCTGCCGTGGAGCCGCTTCCACAGGCTCATAGTGGTCGCGCTGGGAATCACGTGGATTCTCGATGGTCTCGAGGTCACAATCAAGGGCGCGATCAGCGGTGTACTCCAGGAACCGCAAGTGATGAATTTCAGCGCTCCTGAGATTGGGCTTATTGCTTCGGGGTACCTGACCGGCGCTGTCCTGGGTTCGTTACTCTTTGGCGTGTTGACCGACCGGTTCGGCCGCCAGAAACTTTTTTTTATTACATTGAGCGTATACCTCGGTGGAGTTCTCCTAACCGCGTTTTCCTGGAATTTGTGGAGTTTCTTTCTGTTTCGTTTGATTACCGGAGCTGGCATAGGCGGAGAATACGCTGCGGTCAACTCTGCAATCGATGAGCTCATACCGGCGGAGTATCGCGGCCGGGTCGATCTCATCGTAAACGGAAGTTACTGGATTGGCGCGGCCTTGGGCGCCGCGTCCACTGTTTTTCTACTTGATCCGAATCTCTTTGCACCAAACGTAGGCTGGAGAGTCGCGTTCGGAGGCGGGGCATTTCTCGGCCTCTTTATTCTTTTTCTCAGGAGATACATTCCCGAGAGTCCCCGGTGGCTAGTCACCCATGGACAGCCAGAAGCGGGCGAACGAATTGTGCGCGAGATTGAAAACCGCATTGAGCGACAAACCGGCAAGAAACTCAAAGAGCCGTCAGGCGACTTCCTGACAATTCATCCTCACAAGAGCTTTGGATTGCGCCTCATCGCGCGAACTATGCTTCGGAAATACCCGAAACGTTTCATCCTGGGGCTTACCCTCATGATTTCACAGGCATTCCTATACAACGCCATGTTCTTCACTTACGCGCTCGTGCTGATCCGATTTTACGGTGTCGAATCCGGGCGTACGGGGATTTATCTGCTCCCGTTCGCGCTGGGAAATTTCGCCGGGCCACTTCTTTTAGGACGTTTTTTCGATACGATCGGCCGCAGGCCGATGGTGACCGGCACCTACGCAGTTTCTGGATTTTTATTGATCCTGACGGGAATTCTTTTTGACCATCAGCTGCTCTCCGCGGCCAGCCAAACAATCCTGTGGACGATTATTTTCTTCTTTGCTTCGGCAGCGGCAAGCTCCGCATATCTTACGGTGAGTGAAATATTTCCTCTGGAGATGCGCGCTCTTGCCATTGCTTTCTTTTATTCGCTTGGCACGGCGGTAGGGGGCATTGCTGCACCGTGGGTTTTTGGCGTCCTGATCGGGTCCGGGTCGCGAGATGCAGTCTTCTACGGATATTTCGTCGCAGCTATTTTGATGTTGGCCGCAGCGGCGGCAGAGGTAGTCTTTGGTGTAAAAGCGGAAAGAGTTGGACTGGAAAAACTCGCGACCCCGCTTTCTTCGAGCGAATAGATCGCCTTCACATTTCTGAGAATACGGAAAGCGCTGCCGAGCTGCCCACGCATGATGGCTCCGACTGAATTAAAAACCAATAAGGCGACCGATGCCGAGTGTTCGCCTTAACTCGTTGTCAGGCTTTTGCTCGCAACACCACGCCTTACAGTACTTCGAAGATGCTATAGATCGGTCCATCGACTCGGCGATGTCCGATGCCGATGGCGACGATGCGATTGATCCAGTCGTATTTTGCGGCCGAGGTCTCGAACAATGGATTAATGCGGAAATAATACCTCGTCGGATCGACCACCTCACCGTTCTCAATTCTCTCCATGATCTCGGGCGGACCATGGCGCAGCCCACGATATGTCATACAGACAAGGGCGTCGTCGTTGGTCTTAAGTGTGAGTCGTACGTCGAGAGTGGTGGCTCCATCACTGCGTACGGATTGCCAGTCGCTGCCTCCTTCAAGCACTTCGCCGGATAGTCGCTCTCCGCTAAATGACCCTCCGGGGACAATGCCGATGCGGCGGTATCCTCCCGGGGTTGCACCGATAATCAGGAGCTTGCGGACATCCAAGCGCATCACAAACAATGGCCGGGTTCGCACGTTGTTGAGGATTTCAGGTAGGTCATCGTTCAGGTCAGTAGACATGGCCGTCCTTTCGCATCTTGTGAGTCTGTATGATTGCCCGCAATGGTATCCGCTAAGGGATGAGGTCTTAATGCTGGCATCGCCATATTTTCATTCCTTGCTGTTCGATCGCCTTGCTTACTGGGGTGCAGTGCAAACTCGAGTACCGGCCGATTTCGATCTGGGAATACGTGTTGCTTATCATAGAGCATGCGGGTTTGCGACCTAACGGATTCTGTGTTTACTCGTTATTCGGTAAAACTGAAATATCAAGACCTGACTGCACCAAATTGTGGGCTTGGGATCGGCGGCGCCTCAGCCAAGGCGACAAATGGCCCGTCAAACCCGCTTGCCGATGCCGCGTGACGTTAGAAAAGCGTCGATGCGCGCGGCAATCTCCGGCGCTGCCTCGTCGAGAGCAAAGTGCCCGGCCTCCAGCAGGTAGATTTCGGCATCGGGAACTTCCCGTCCGTACGCGGTCGCACCCGCAGTTGTAAAGGAGGGATCGTACTTGCCCCAGACCACTAGCATGGGCGGCCGGTGCGACTGCAAGTACTCCTGCCAGCGGGGGTACGAGGCGACGTTGTTTCGATAGTCGTAGAACAGATCGAGTTGAATGCGATCCTGGCCAGGCTGCAACAGAAACGCGAGTTCGTCAGTCCACAGATCCGGATTATAGCGATCCACATTTGGCGAGGTCCCAACGTGCCGGAGTCGAGTCGCTTCCAGAGAGAGAAAATTTTCCCGCAGCTTGGCTTCGTTCGAACCCCGATTGGCCCAAAATGCACGCCGCGCCGCCCACAGCGATCCCAGACCTTCCTCGTGTGCAACCGCGTTTTGCACAATGAGCGCCTGCACGCGCTCGGGATGCGCAAGCGCCAGTCGGAACCCGATTGGGCCCCCGTAGTCCTGGAGGTAGAGCACGTACTGGGTGAGGCCGAGCGATTCGGTGAATTGATCAGTCACCTGCGCAAGATGATCAAAGGTATAGGCGAAGCGTTCGGGCGGCGGCGCCGCGGAGTGACCAAAGCCGGGATAGTCGAGCGCAACCAAATGGTAGCGGCTGCTCAGCAGGGGAAATAGCGAATCGAACATCCGCGAGGAAGACGGAAAACCGTGCAGCAGCAGGATGACAGGTGCTTCGCTGGCGCCCGCCTGCCGGTAGAAGATCTCTACTTGGCCAACGGTCTTCCAGTGATAAGTAACGTTCATTGACCGAGATCCTTTGTTTCAGTTGCTCAGAAACTGATCCATTGCGCATTGCCGAGGTCGCAGCGGCCGTTCCTCGCCCCGAAAAAGTTCTGGCCTACTATGCTTCAGCTATCTGCCGCTGCGCGGTAGGGCCAGGCCCTCAAATGTCGGCGCTGTCATACTCTAATCGTGCCAAGTAGGGATCAGCTTATCTCATTGTGTAACGAGTTCCATTAAATCGTGCCGCCCGCACCGACCGCAAGCTTGGGTATTGCGATCGATTTCGGCCAAACCGTGATCAACGCGCCCGGCCTGCTTCGAATACGGATTCCTGACCCGGCAAAAGCAAATACTCGAGAGCGGCATGGCTGTAATCTGGTGGCGAACTGCCGCTCTAGTTTGGAAGTAGACACTCGCCAAGGTCACTTTGTCGCCAAGTGAGTACATTAGCGAGAGGCCAGGCCAATCTGATGGCCTATGGGGCTCGAGTCCTATGGATTCCCCTCTTTGAACTCGAACCTGGGACTTGCGGATTAAAAGCCCAATCTTAATCGCGTAGCTTATTGATCTAAATGAAATTATGCGGCGATCGCCGTCGAATATTCTCGTCTTGCGCCCTCCCGATTTCTCATCAATTACGGATATGTGAATGAGTTCATATTAATTAAACGATTAAATCTGTATACAGGAACTAGGGAGAATGCCATGCGGGACAATCCGATCAATACTACGTCATCGATTATCATAGCTTCGGTCTCGGCTATTATTCTTTGCATAATGGGAATAGTCGCAATCACCGATCAAATCTGGTTGGTGAATGCTAGGACTAGCGACCCGGCTGTAAGCAGTAATGATGAATCGCATCAAAAGCCGAGGATCACCTCGTTGATTTTGGAGAAGCTCGCCTCCGCGCGGAAAGCCGCTTTGTCGCGAAGCTGTGCCAACTGCGGCGTGGTTGCCTTAATTACCGAGATTGACGGGGTTGATAAGAGGCCCAATAAACCTGTGATTCGCCGAGTCGAACTGCGCATGGATGACGGCACCTACCAAGTTATTTCACTGCGAGACCAATCCGTTTTTCATGTCGACGACAGAGTTAAAATTATCAATGGCGAAATAGTTCAATTGGGAAAAGCAAACAAGTTAGATCGTGACGGGTTGTTAGCAGCGATGCTGGCCATATTATCTCACCGGAATTATTGACCGGGACGATAGGCTCACACGAGCAATTCTCTGAAGTCACGAAAAGGCCTGCGGGAATGCAGGCTTTTTTGTTGCCCGGTCGCGCCCGCTCCTTTTCTCTCTATTCCTTTCAACGAGGCTCGTCTCCGAAATTTGCCTCAGTTCAACATTTACGGATCATATTGACTTTAGGTTCTCAGTTGATGTCGTGCCATTCAAGCGCTTAACCCTTTCGATGCTGCCGGCATTTTTATGCAATTCGCCACGCCTGATCCAGTTCGGTGCCTCCACGAAGTTGATGACGTCACCCCTGCCACGCCGAAAAGGTTCCCGTTTTGATTCCGACAAGTGTCGGATTGGTCGAAGCGGGGATTGCACTAGGTGCATTTCGGCGACCCGACCGCAAGCAAGGCAGTCAAGTTGAACCCGCGGATTGCCCCCATGATTTGCCCTACCTGATGGGCAACACTTACTATAATAGCAAAGGCTCACGGGGCGGCGATTTCGATTCCTAGCACTCACGCTGAGCCGCCCTTTAATGATAAATCGCAGGATAACAACGAGCATGCGAACCGAAACTCTGGCGATACTGTGCAGCCCCCTCGAGCACGCGGCGCTGGAGCTTGTTACCGATGCGGCTGACAATGGCGAGACCCGGCAATCGCTTGTCAATCGTGAGCACGGGCTCAAGTTTCCGATTCGTGATGGGATCCCGCATTTCGTCGAGCCTCACGAAATTACCGGCATCAACAGCCGGTTTCGCAGGATTTATGACGGCTGGGCGCCCTTCTACGATCTGTTAAGCCGAGTCGGACTGTACGTGCTTGGTGTCTCGGAGCTCGAGTTGCGCAAGAAATTTATCGAAACACTGGAAATCAAGCCGGGCGATCGGGTGCTCGCTACCTCGGTCGGCACCGGCTCTGATCTGCCGTTTCTCCCACAGGATTGTGATTATTTCGGACTTGACCTTTCGACGGGGATGTTGAAGGTGTGCCAGAAGAAGATGCGGAAACTGAGTGCGGCCGCCGAGCTGTTCCTGGGGCAGGCCGAACATCTGCCGTTCAGGGGCGCGAGTTTTGACGTAGTCTACCAAATGGGAGGGATCAACTTTTTCAACGACCAGGGAAAAGCCATCAACGAGATGATTCGCGTGGCTCGGAACGGCTCGAAAATCGTTATGATGGATGAAACCGAAAAGGTTGCCCGGACGTTGGAGCACATTCCAGGCATCAATGCTTGGTTCAAGCATCAGCACAGACCAATCATTCCTCCCGCGCCGCTAATCCCGGCGGGGATGGAACAGCAGAAGTATCGCGAGTTGTATGACGGCCAGGCCTGGTACCTGAGCTTCAGGAAACCGTGGTAACCTGCTACCGAGAAAACTAAAACGCAACAAAAACAAACAGACCATGCGTCAACATTAGACAAACCGTGATAGTGACGTACTTCATGATCAACAAATCATAACTGCATTGTCCCCGAACAGCAGATCGTCTCCTGCGCCGCCGGGATCAATCTTACAAACTCCGCAGGAAATTAATAATGTCCTGTTTATCCTCGGTGGATAGGCGATTGAATTTGGAAATTACGCGATTTGCTTCCGAGCCCCGGCTGGCGTGTTGCTCAATCGCGTCAACCAAGTTTTTGGTGCGCCCGTCGTGGAGAAAGAAAATGCGTTGCCCGGCGCCCCACAGTGGAGCCGTGCGAAACTCGTCGTCTCCCGCGAGCCCCTGGGTAACGCCGTCCGCGAGCCGTTCGCCCATGTGGTGAACCAGCAAGTCCGAAAACAACCGGGCTGTACCTTGGTTGGTGATCGCGGCGCTCGAAGACTCGCTCACGGCAAGCTCAGGC
>DATIXX010000003.1 GCA_035518095.1 Burkholderiales bacterium
ATTCGATTTCAAGCCCAAGCCGCACTGGGAATTAGGCGAAGAACTTGGCATTCTGGATCTGGAGCGGGCCGCCAAGCTTTCTGGCGCGCGCTTTGCAGTTTATTGGGGCGCCGGCGCCCATCTCGAACGCGCGCTCGCCAACTTCATGCTTGACGTTCACACGCGCGAGCACGGCTACACCGAAGTGCTGCCGCCTTATATGGTGAATTCTGAATCCATGTACGGTACTGGCCAGTTGCCAAAGTTTGCTGCGGATTTGTTCCGTGTCCCGCATGGAGAAAAGGACCTGTGGCTGGTCCCGACCGCCGAAGTTCCGGTTACGAATCTGTATCGTGATGAAACCCTGGATGGATCCAAGCTGCCAATTTCACTCACTGCCTACACGCCATGTTTCCGCAGCGAAGCCGGGTCATATGGAAAGGACGTGCGCGGCATTATTCGCCAACATCAGTTCCAGAAGGTTGAGCTGGTCAAGTTCGCACGCCCGGAAAACTCGTACGAAGAATTAGAAAAGCTGACGCACGATGCGGAAGAGATTCTGCAGAAGCTTGGGTTGCCTTATCGTGTGATGGTCCTGAGCACCGGCGACATGGGATTTTCGTCAGCGAAGACCTATGACCTGGAAGTCTGGCTTCCGGGCCAGCAACTTTATCGCGAGATTTCTTCCTGCTCGAACTTTGAGTCTTTTCAGGCGCGGCGGGCCAATATTCGCTTCCGGCCGGACGGCAAGGGCAAGTCTGAATTCGTGCACACCCTGAACGGCAGCGGCCTGGCTGTCGGGCGTACCTGGCTGGCCATCCTGGAGAACTACCAGCAGTCGGATGGCACGGTCATAGTCCCGGAGGCGCTCCGCCCGTACATGCGCACTGATCGCATTCAAGGCCGTGACCGCATAAAGGCAACTCACGGCGGGTGAAAACATCTAGAATTGAAGCGTTGAATCATTGAGTGATTGAGTGATTCAGCCATTGAGTCAATGATCCGATGGTTCAATAAACTTCCTTGCACACCGAACTAAAAACCGTCGAGCATGAAACGCCCTCAGTTCCCGTGGGCGGCGCTTGGCGGACGATTAAAAGTTTCGTCTTTTGGTCATATGAGCGTGGCACTATCCAATATGACGTGATGGTCACGCTCATATTGTTATTCGTATTCTTCTCGCCGAGGCTGATCGAATTCAACGATCATCCAGTCGAGCACAACCCGCACTCAACCGGGGTCGTCGTCTATCCAGACGGCAAAGGTGGATTGATTTATCAGGTGGAAGCGCGCGCCGTTCCCGAGGGCGACGATCAAGCCATCCGCGCCGCATTGCTTCGTGTCATCGAACCGATTTCCGGTGATGTCAGCATTTCGCGATACGAGCCGGTAAAAGACATCAAAGGCCAGGTTCTGATCTACAAAGTCTGGGTTCAGAGAGAGTAGCGGCGATCAACATGAAAAGACGATCCATCTTTTACGCGAGACCGATTGCCCCGCTCGCAATTCCTTTTTTCTTTTCTGTTGTACTTATGTCTCAGGGCCTTTGCCGGTTTCCTTTGTTGGACGCAATGCCTGCGCCCTGTCTTGTGGGCACGCAGAACGACCTTGATACCATCCTCGCCAAAATGGACCAGACTGCGGCGAGATATCACAGCGTGGAAGCAAAGTTCAGCTGGACCATGTACAACAGCGTTGTAGACGAGAAGGAAAGCCCCGAGACCGGCAGGATTTTTATCGAGCGGAACGGCGACCAAGTCAAGATGGCGGCTGACATCGAGCCGCCAGATGAGGAGCAGGTGGTTTTATCTGAAGGCAAAATTCAGGTCTATAAGCCAAGGTTAGCTGCCGTCGATGTGTACGATGCGGGCACCCATCGCGAGGAGGTCGAAACATTTCTCGCGCTCGGTTTTCTAAGCAGCGGCAATGAAATGCGCAAATCCTTCGACGTGAAGTACGAGGGTCTGGAGAAAGTCGAAAACGGTATCGAAGCTGCGAAGCTCGATCTGACGCCCAAAGCCGAGAACGTCAAGAATCACGTACCTGAAATCATTTTGTGGATCAATCCGGAGGACGGCACTTCTGTTCAGCAAAAGTTGATCGAGACCAACGGCGACTATCGGCTGGCAAACTACTCGAACATCCAGCTGGGCAAGAAAATTTCGCCGAACGTCTTCAAGTTGAAAACACACGGCAACGCAACAATCACAAACCATTAAGAATCAGCAGCTTGCATCTATCGCCGATTAAACTTTGCGGCTGCATTATCAAAAATGCCGCGTTATACTCGAAAACATCATCCAAGACACCTAATTTAGGACACGTAATTATTGCCAGAAGCGCGGAGCCACATGGCCAAAGTTTTTACCATCCCAGTACCCCCCGATATTAGCCGCAAAAAATCACGCGAGCGCACGTCTGATCCCCGCTACGTAGATGGCCAGCGTGTGTTGGTCGAAGCCATGCGCTACCTGGCCCGCACCGATCCAATCGCCAATCGCAACGCGATTGAATTGCTCTCCGAACACGTGCGCACGCGCTTCCGGATGAGCGACTCGCCGCTAAGCTAATCTCTTTGCTAGACGACGCGGTCCGAGCCGGTCAAGCCAAGTCTCGCCGCGAGCTGGCCAAAGCGTAAGCCGCGACCACAATCATGACCGGGTACATTTCAAGCGTGTATCGCGGCTCCGGATTTTCTAGCGTGCCCAGAAATGCCGAACGCAGCACCACGAACAGTAGCAGCAACCCCGTGAGCGCGATCGGGCGTGACGAAACCCATCCCACGAGGCCGCAGATTACGTAAAACAAACCGATCACGCCGAGCGCAATCGCCAGCACCGACCATTTCAGTTCATCATTGAATTCCCACCAGCGCGTATCCGAAGGCAGCATTTCCGTACGCGGCCGCAGCCACATATCAAGAATTCGCAGCACCGGAAGCTCGATGTAATAACGGACCGGATGGGCGCGAATTCTCGCCTCCGCCAAAGTCTCAAATCTTTGATCCAGCTCCGGCGTCACGTGCAGAACTTTGTTGTAGTCGTCGATCAGCGCGATGGTTTCTGTTTTTTGTTGCGGGCTATCAAATGCGCGAGAGGGAAGTTGATTTGGGTCAATCGGGCTCCCAGGTTCCTGCCAATAAATCTCTTCGACCGACACATAGTCCGCCATCCAGGTTTTCACCCAGCGATTGAATCCCATGGGCACGAATTCGTTTTCTTCGTTGGCGTAGCGCGGCGCGAGTGGCTGAAATTGGTGGAACACCCGCCAGTTGCGGATTGTCCACGGCACCAGCGGCGCGATTGCGATGACTCCGATGAGAATTGCGGCCTGAAAATCGTGCACAATCGCACGTCCTGCCGCTGGAGTCGCCGGAGGATTCCGAAAACGAGGTTTGAGCAGCAGCGCCAGCAAATAAATTTCAATCACGATCAGCAACATCGCGCCATCCGGTCGCAGCAAAATTGCGCCAGCACACGCCAACCCACATCCAGCCCAATAACGCAGCGGTCGGTCTCGCTCAGCTTGCAGCGCGCGGATCGCCAGATCGAACGCTAAGGCCGTGAAAAAAATTTCCAGCGTCTCGGTGAGTGCCGCACCCGCGTAATTTGCAAGAAATGGGCACAAACAGGCCAGAGCGAAAGCAATCTTGGCCGGCCGGCTGCCCATCAGGCGCAAAGCCAAGTCCGCGCACAAAAGGCAAGTTCCGAGGTCCACGAACATCTGCACAAACAAAACCGCGCGGTAATGCTCCATGCCGAAGATGGCGAAAATGCCGGCGAGAAACGCCGGATAACCCGGCAGCCGAATGTATGTTGGCGAAATTGCTTCCGGCCCGCTCAAACCGAAGATGCCGTGCTGGAGCCAGTTCTTGGCGATGTCGCCATAAATAAACGAATCGCTCACGACGCTGGGAAAACGAAAGATGAAAATCAGC
>DATIXX010000004.1 GCA_035518095.1 Burkholderiales bacterium
AACATTAAAGTGGAATTAGACATCTAAAGATTATGATAAAAACATGAAAAATGTTTCGTTGTTGAAACACGAGAGCGAGAGAATTAAACGGGTCCAATAGGTAGTTTCATGATTACGTCTATATCCTCATCGCTTAGGAGATACCCAATTTCGTTAAGAGGGCATAGGGCTCCTCAGACTAGACAAACTCACCCGCTTGAACTCGCGTGTACGTGCGCGTCACGGGGTTGAATTGAGCATATATATAGGTACTACGCCAGAACCAAGTCTCATCAAATCAGCTAACCGACTGGTTAGGGCCTGATACCCAACCTAACAGCGGCAATAAACCCAAGGCTGTTATCATTAACTAATGAAGCGCCCCACTGCGGAAAATGTCGGTATCAATGACGGTATTATCCCGAGTTGCTAGAATATACATCATGAATGACAGTGAGTTATGAGTAAAGTCAATATGATGGCGCGGTACGCGGAGCGTTTATTAAAGGCTCGAGGCAAATGAGCACGCAAGTTTCAACCATTCAGGACATTATTTCCGACGTCGGCGCAGGCAGGATGGTGATTCTGGTTGACGAGGAGAGCCGCGAAAACGAGGGGGACCTGCTGCTTGCTGCCGATTACGTGACGCCGGACGCAATCAATTTCATGACGAAATACGGCCGGGGTCTGATTTGTCTGACGCTCGCTGAAGAGCGCTGCAAACAGCTGAATCTCCCCCTGATGGTGATGCAAAATCGCTCTTTTCTTGGCACCAATTTCACCGTCTCGATCGATGCAAGAGAGGGCGTTACCACCGGCATTTCCGCAGGAGACCGCGCGCGCACCATTCAAGTCGCGGTAAAACAGGATGCCGGTCCCGAAGACATAGCCCAGCCCGGACACGTATTTCCGCTGATGGCGCAGCAGGGCGGGGTATTGGCGCGGGCCGGGCATACCGAAGCGGGTTGCGACCTTGCTCAACTCGCGGGCCTTACGCCTGCGGCGGTCATTTGCGAGGTATTGAAAGAAAACGGCGAAATGGCGAGGCTTCCGGATTTGCTGGAGTTCGCGGGGCAGCATCAATTGAAAATCGGCACCATCGCTGCCCTTATTCATTACCGCAGTCGTACCGAATCGCTCGTCACGCGCGTTACCGAGCGCATGGTCGATACCGTTCATGGCAAGTTCAAACTGGTGGGCTACAGTGATAAGACGGCGAACGCCATGCATCTTGCATTGGTTAAAGGCGAAATCGTACCCGGCGAAGAAACGCTGGTGCGGGTGCATGCACCGCTGTCCGTCATGGATTTGCTGGACATCGGTTCCGGCGGACATACCTGGAGCGTTTATGATGCCGAGAAGACAATAGCGGCGGCTGGCAAAGGCGTCATAGTTCTTTTGCAGCGGCCGGACGGCACCGATGAGCTGATGGAACGGCTGCGACCCGGACGCGCTTCGGAGAAAAAGCAGGCCAGATCCGATTTGCGCAACTATGGCATCGGCATGCAGATCCTCAAGGACCTCAAAGTCACCAAAATGCGCCTGCTCGCCGCGCCGCGTAAGATGCCCAGCATGGCGGGATTCGGGCTGGAAGTTACCGGTTATGAGCTGCCCGATAAAAAATAGCAATACACTGATTCGCAATGAAAAAAGTTGAACCTGAATTAAACGGTGTGAATTTGCGTCTCGGTATCGTAATGAGCCGCTTCAACCCTGAGATTAGCGCAGGCCTGCTGACGGCCTGCCGCGAGGAGCTGTTGAAACACGGCGTGACCGAAGAGGCCGTTACGCTAGTGGCAGTGCCGGGCGCTCTGGAAATCCCGGTGGCACTGCAGAAAATGGCAAATAGCGGGAAGTTTGACGCGCTCATCGCGTTGGGCGCAGTAATACGCGGCGAGACTTACCATTTCGAAATAGTGGCGAACCAGTCGGCAAGCGGCATGGCTTCGGTGCAGCTCGACAGCGGCGTTCCGGTGGCGAATGCAGTATTGACCACCCTTGATGAAAGGCAAGCGCGCGAGCGCATGGGCAGAAAAGGCGCTGAAGCAGCCCGCGTGGCTATAGAAATGGCCAATTTGCTGCGGCGCCTGGACGAAAAATAGCTGCTTTCCAGCCAAATGACGACTACACGGATAGCTTCGGCCCGGAGCAGCCGCAGACGCTCGCGCGAATCTGCGCTGCAGGCGCTGTACCAATGGAAGTTGAGCGGTGACAGCGCAGACATCCTCGAAAAGCAGTCGCGCGCCGCAAAAGGTTTCGAGAAGCTGGACGAAGCATATTTTTTGACGCTGCTGCGCGGCGCAATTTCCGGTGCGCGCGCGCTTGAGGAAAAATTACAGCCCAATCTTGATCGTCCCCTTAAGGAACTGAGCCCAATCGAACACTGCATTTTGCTGTTGGGGGCCTATGAGCTTGCGCACCGGCCCGATGTGCCCTACAAGGTGGTGATAAACGAAGCAGTTGAGCTGGCCAAAGTGTTCGGAGGTACCGACGGGCATAAATACGTGAACGGCGTGCTCGACAAACTCGCCGCCAAGTTGCGACCTGCGGAATTTAAGGCAAGGACCTGAGGTCGGAGCAGCATTCCAATAATGTTGTTCAATTCGTATCCCTTCCTGTTCGCGTTCTTGCCAATTACGCTTCTCGGGTTTTACCTCGTTGCACGCGCCAGCAACGTCCTCGCCGCGGGCTGGCTTGCAGTGGCATCGCTCGTCTTCTACGGCTGGTGGAATCCCTGGTATGTGACACTCCTTGTGGTTTCCATCGCCTGCAACTTTGCCGTCGGATTGGCGATATTACGGCGACATGGAGATCCGGCGAGCAGACGTCTGCTCGCATTTGGCGTAACGGCGAATCTGGTTCTGCTCGGTTACTATAAATATGCAGACTTTTTTGTTTCCAACCTAAATACGCTCGGTGCAGGACTCACGTTGCCACATGTGATCCTGCCCCTCGGCATCTCCTTCTTCACCTTCACGCAAATCGCTTTTCTTGTTGACGCCTACCAGGGCAAGGCCGCCGAGTATCGTTTCACTCATTACAGCCTGTTCGTTACCTATTTTCCTCATCTCATCGCTGGACCGATTATTCATCACAAAGAGATCATGCCCCAGTTTGGACTGCGCGAGACCTATCGGCTTAATTGGGAAAATCTTGCAGTTGGCCTAACGATTCTCTTCATAGGCCTTTTCAAGAAAACTTTTATCGCTGATGGCGTTGCGGTTTATGCGCGCCCCGCCTTCGATTGGGTTGGGAAAGGCGTGCCGCTGTCCGTGGTCGATGCATGGGGTGCGGTTCTTGCCTACAGCTTCCAGATTTACTTCGATTTCTCAGGCTATACTGACATGGCGATCGGGCTGTCGCTGTTGTTCGGGGTTCGCTTGCCGCTCAATTTTGACTCACCGTACAAAGCAGCTTCCATTATAGATTTCTGGCGGCGCTGGCACATGACGCTATCTCGCTTCCTGCGTGATTACCTCTATTTCACGCTCGGCGGCAACAGAAAGGGAACCAGTCGGCGCTACGTCAATATTATGGTGACCATGCTACTCGGCGGTCTTTGGCACGGCGCCAATTGGACCTTTGTCACCTGGGGCGGGTTGCACGGAGTATATTTGCTCATCAATCATGCATGGCGCACTTTGCGAGAGCGATACAAATGGCCTGGCGACCGCGGCCGCGCCGGTAAAGCGGTGGCGGTGTTGCTGACCTTTATTTCTACGGTAGTGGCTTGGGTATTCTTTCGCGCCGATTCCATTCATCATGCGCTTGCAATGGTCCGGGGCATGGTGGGCATGAATGGCATGACATTGCCTTATCAATGGTTCAAGTGGTGGTTCGTTGGTCCGTGGCTGGCGCGGTGCGGGGTGCATTTCGAAAATACGGTGACTTTTGGTGGATTTCCTCAATTAAGGTGGCTTCTTGGCTGTGCGCTCGTGGTGTGGCTGGCACCGAACACGCAGCAGATCATGCGTTCATTCCGGCCGGCGTTGGGGATCGAACCCGACCATGTTGATCACTGGTGGCTGTGGCGCCCCACGAAGTTGTGGCTTGCGGCCAGTGTTATCGTTGCGGTGCTGGCTGTGTTATCGCTCACCGAAGTGAGCGAGTTCATCTATTTCCAGTTTTGATGACCGCCCGTGCCTACACGCTTGGCTTGCTTATATTGCTGGCGCTTGTGCTTTTATTGGTCACTGGCGTTAACCGCGTAATTGACCCGTTCTGGTATTACCGTGATTTTGCGATTCCGGGGTTAAACCTGGTTAAGCCACGATTTGCGCCTTACGAACGGCACGTTAAACCACAACTCCTGGCCCGTATCCGCCCCCAGGCGATTGTTCTGGGCAGTTCATTCACGGAAACGGGTTTCGATACCAATGACCCGGCGTTCACAGATGGCGGAAAATTGAAAGGGTACAATTTTGCTTTTGCGGGCGCGGGTTGGGATCTCACACAGTGCTATTTTGAATACGCAGTGCAGGCGACGGATGTCAAGCGCGCGGTAGTCGAGATCGAGCCGCAATCATTGCCACGCGTGGATTGCACACACCGCCTTGCTGAGATCAACGATTTCTCTCAGCTAAAGTTCTTGTTGTCCTTAACGGCGCTGAAAGATTCTATGCGGACTGTCCTGGAACAAAGACGCGGGCGCTCCAGCCATACTCGCGACGGACGCTTTCTTTACGCGCGCGGAGATTTTGCCGGAGTGCCGGCACGCTTCAATGAGATATTTCTCGGACGCGCCGGTAGTTCGCCCCCGTGCACACTGGCACAGGTACCGGATCAGCCGCCGCCCTCGGCACAATTCGCAGGTATCGATATCACGCCGCCGCGCGGGCTTGACTTTACTGGATTGCGGAGAATGTTGCAGAACGCCCGCGCGCGAGGCATCGAGTTGCGCTTGTATTTCCCTCCGGTACATGCACTCTCGCTTGAGCTTGATTTCTTGTGTGGAACCTACGCGCAGCGCTGGGCAGCAATGGCGGCAATCGCGCGCGTTGTGGCTGAAGCGGCACGACACGGAAATGTTGAGCTGTGGGAGTTCTATGGTTACAACGACTTGACCGGAGAACCGGTGATCGGGCACAAGGCTGTTTACTGGCAGGACCCGTACCACTTCAACTATGAACTCGGTAGTTTCCTGCTTGCCGACATGTTTGGGGACCGGGCAGTGGGTAGACTCGGACGCCGTATTTTACCCGGCAACATCATTGACGCCTACAACGAATTTCTAGCAAGCCGCGCCAAATTTTTGGCGACGCATCCCGGGTTTTACAGCGAACTGCGGACTACATTGGCACCGCGCCGTTAGAATTCATGCGCGTCAACCGGGAGAATCAAAAGCATTGGGTCATGCTATATTTCGCTATTGCGATCAATGCCTGCTACAAGCTTAAGTCCGGATCAATAACGTGTCGTTATTCCTAGGGCGCTTACGGGAGCAGTTAGCCGGCAAGGCCTGACTCATGGTCTCAGAATTCGAAATCATCAACCGTTATTTCACGCATCCGTCGCCGAACGCAGTGCTGGGCGTGGGTGATGACGCCGCGCTGGTAAAAATAGCCAGGGGTAAAGAGCTGGTGGTGTCCACGGATATGCTGGTGTGCGGGACCCACTTCTTGCCCGACGTCGATCCCGGCAAACTGGGGTACAAATCCCTTGCCGTAAATCTTTCCGACATGGCGGCAATGGGGGCTACTCCGCGTTGGGTTACCCTTTCCCTCGCGTTGCCCGAGGCCGACGAAAAATGGATTAAGCCTTTTGCCAAGGGGTTTATGGATTTGGCGAGAGCACAGAAAGTGGATTTGATCGGCGGCGACACCACCCGCGGCCCCCTAAATATCTGCGTGCAAATTATGGGCGAAGTGCCGGAGGGCAAGGCATTGCGCCGAGATGGCGCGAGGGTCGGCGACGAGATTTGGGTTTCAGGCCGGCTTGGCGACGCAGCGCTGGCGGTCGCGCATTTGCAAAAGCGCATAACGCTTGAAGCGCGAGAGGCACAGATCTGCCTGAAGAAATTGCAAACGCCCGCCTTGCGAATCACACTCGGGCGCTGTCTACTGCAACTGGCGCACTCGGCAATCGACGTGTCAGACGGTCTCCTGGCCGATCTGGGACACATAGTTGAGCGCTCAGGAGTCGCAGCGGTTATCGAGTTTGCCGCATTGCCCAAATCCGCGGTGCTGCGAAAGTATCTTAAATACGATGCTGCGTTGAATGCGCTGCTCGCAGGCGGAGATGATTACGAGCTTTGTTTTACCGCCTCGAAGCAAAACGGTGCGAAGCTGACAAAACTGTCGCGCAAACTGAGATTGCCGTTAACGCGCATCGGAATCATAAAAAAAGGTCGGGGTTTGATCTTGCTTGACGCTGCCGGCAAGCTCATGACGTGGAGCGCCAAGGGGTATGATCATTTTGGCTGAAACGAATCCATCGTGGCGTTTTGTGTTCACCCGCCCCGCGCATTTTCTGGCCTTTGGCTTTGGGGCAGGGCTGATACGCGGTGCACCGGGCACTGCGGGAACGCTGGTTGCATTTCCCTTGTTCTGGCTGTTAAACCCACGTTTGGCACCGATGCTGTTCCTTGCGCTAATTGCCGTCCTGTTTGTGCTCGGGATCTGGATATGCGGCAAGACCGGCGAAGACTTGGGAGTGGACGACCATAGCGGCATCGTGTGGGACGAAATCGTCGCATTCCTGCTCGTACTTGATTTCGCTCCAACGACGCTGCTATGGCAGGCCCTCGCGTTTATTTTGTTTCGAGCTTTTGATGTTCTAAAACCGCCGCCGATAGACTATTTCGACAAAACAGTCCATGGTGGCTTCGGCGTGATGCTGGATGATTTGATGGCTGCGTTTTACACGCTGCTCTGCCTGGCGTTCTGGAAAACGCTGATCGAGTGATGGCACAGGATAAACTTTACAAGCTGGCGCTGCGTGTGGGCAGGATGTTGAAAGCCCGCAAGTTCATGCTGGTCACCGCCGAATCCTGCACCGGCGGCGGGGTGGGCGAAGCAGTGACCATGGTGCCGGGAAGCTCAGAATGGTTTGAGCGCGGTTTCATCACCTACACTTATATTTCCAAGCGCGAGATGTTGCGCGTGAAACCGAAAACGTTAGCGAAATTCGGCGCAGTTTCGGAGCAGACTGCGCTAGAAATGGCGCTGGGTGCGCTTAAAATGAGCCACGCACAGGTCGCGGTCGCGGTGACCGGCATTGCAGGACCTTCTGGCGGGACGCTGCAAAAACCGGTGGGAACGGTGTGTATTTCGTGGGCAACGAGAAATGGCAGCGTTGCGACTCAGACCGCGCATTTCAAGGGCGACCGCCAGGCAGTGCGACGCCAGTCCGTCGAGCATGCGCTCACAGGCGTGCTTACGTTACTGTCACGCTAAAGAACGTGACAAAGCCGCGGACGCGATGAGCTGGCGCCGTGCGCGCCGGACCGCACATGAAGCGCAAACCACCTCGAAGTTCAAGATGATTCTGTACTCAATTGGGAAAACTGTCTCGAACGGCGTACCACCATTTCGTGTTTTCATTTTTTTCGCCGAAACCGTGAGTGACAGTCCATTTGAAACAATGATTCATGCCTGAGAAGTTCGCGTCAATGCAAAGCTTGGGGAAAAGTGGGCGGTTGTCCGCGAGAAGCGGGTGGTGGCCGCGCGGAGTTTGGACGTGGATGCTGACATTGGGTGCTTTGCTGCTGCCCGTGGTCATGGCGATGCTGGCGTACTGCATGGCGTATCCGGTCCCATGGGAGGGGCTCGGAAAATTCGGCGCGTTGGCGCTGTTCTTTCCGCTGCACCTATTAATAGCAACGCTTGGGGTAGCGGTGTTGTCATTTCTCGCGAAGCGTTCCGGTGCCAGGCTGGCCGCATGGGTTTTCGGCTTCCTGGTGATGCTGACTGCGACAATGGCGCTGGTCCCGACCATTGCACTGTGGCGGCAGGCGCGGCAGTTGGACGTGCTGCTGTCGCTGGGCACTTATCTCGCGAATGCGGGGCGCCTCGATTTGGGCCTGCCGCAGCCGGACCGCAGCGTGATCTATGGGACGGCACATGACGGCACGAAGCTGGAGCTGGATGTGTGGCGCACCGGCAAGCCCAATAGCGGCCCTTTGCGCCCGGCTATCGTGTTTGTGCATGGTGGAGGCTGGGTGCACGGCAATCGCAGCGAAACGCCGAACTGGAACCGCTGGCTCAACGAACTCGGTTTTGAGGTGTTCGACGTCGAGTATCGGATGCCGCCGCCCGTGCGCTGGCGCGATGAGATCGGCGATGTCAAGGCGGCGCTGGGTTGGGTCGCTGCTCATGCCGCTGAATATCATGTGAACCCCGCGAGCATCAGCGTGATGGGCGGCTCCGCTGGCGGCAATCTTTCCATGCTGGCCGCCTACAGCGCGGGCGACCCGCAGCTGCCTGCGTCCACCAATGTCCCAACGGTCACGATTCGCAGTGTCATTAATCTCTACGGTCCCTCAGACATGGCTTTGCTGTATCGCACCTGCAAAAGCCCCGAATATGTCCGTCCCCTCATGAAAGAATACATCGGCGGCACACCCGAGCAACTGCCCGAGCGCTACCGCGTGCTTTCCCCGCTTAGCCACGTCACCGCGAAGGCACCGCCCACTATCACGCTCCTGGGCACCAGCGATCGAATCGTTTCCGCGGATCAGGCTAAACTGCTGGACCAAGCCCTTTCGAATGCCGGGGTGCCGCACGAGGTGTATTTTCTTTCCGCCAGCGATCACGGATTTGATGTCAACTGGGGTGGGTTCGGCACGCAGATTGCCAGGTCCAAGATCAAGCGTTTCCTGCAGAGATATGGCCTGTAAGCGAGCGGCCGTTTCGTTTACGCCAGGGCTGGACATGCGCCCCTGAAGCGCTGCGCCGGGTTACTATGTCAATGAATATGAAAGCCGTCGCACTCACCCATTACCTGCCAATCACCGATCCGCAATCGCTTTTTGATGTCGAACTGCTCAAACCCAGTCCGGCTGGTCAAGATTTGCTCGTGCGTGTCGAAGCCATTTCGGTTAACCCCGTCGATGCCAAGATGCGTGTGCGTATGGGGCAAGTGGAAACGGCACCGCGCGTGCTGGGCTGGGATGCTGCCGGAGTCGTCGAAGCCGTCGGCACTGCCGTGACGCGCTTCAAGCCGGGCCATGAAGTTTATTACGCGGGGGACATCACGCGCCCCGGCTCGAACGCTGAATTTCAACTCGTGGACGAACGCATTGTCGGGCGCAAGCCGCGCACACTTTCCTTCGCCGAAGCGGCGGCGTTGCCGCTTACGACCATCACGGCGTGGGAAGCCTTTTTTGACCGGCTGAACATTGACCGGCACGGAGGGAATCGCGGACAGTCGATGTTGATCATCGGCGGTGCCGGCGGCGTTGGTTCGATTGCGATTCAACTGGCAAAGCTTGCCGGGCTGATTGTCATCGCGACCGCGTCGCGTTCCGAAACGCGCGAATGGGCCGTCAATCTGGGGGCGAATCATGTGGTGGATCATCGCCAGTCGTTGTCCGCGCAACTCACGGAACTGAATTTTCGCGACGTGGATTTCATCGCTAATTTCAGCAATACCGACGCCTACTGGAACGTCATGGCGGAACTCATTCGTCCGCAAGGCAGAATCGTTTCCATCGTGGAAAACAAATCGCCGCTGGACTTGAACCTGCTCAAAAGCAAGAGTGCGACTTTCGTGTGGGAATACATGTTTACGCGGGCGATGTATCAAACGGCGGACATGGCTGCGCAAGGCCGATTGCTCGACGAGGCTGCCGAATTGGTTGACGCAAAAAAATTGAGCACGACTTTATTTGAAACTCTTTCCCCCATCAACGCCGCGAACGTTCGCCAGGCCCACGCGCGGCTTGAATCCGGTCACATGATCGGCAAATTCGGCCTGTCCGGATGGCAGTGATGAAAACCACTATGCCCGACGCTATCCTGGAAGCAACCGCTATTCTCCCTCGAGTTCTGAGTTGGGTTCTGAAATTTGAGGGTTAACGTCGCGTTCGGACCCCGGTTGCTGGTCGCCGGCGTCGAATGTTTGATCGTCCGCGTGCTGGCGCCAGAGCTGGCAGGGTCTCAACGGGAATCCCAGAAATTGACCCGGATCGTTGGCCAATCTCAAAGAGCCTGCTCCGATTTCCAAAAGCAGATAGGAAGCCTAGATCTTGATTTTGATAGCCGTTCCCATTTGTATTGCAAATGAGAATCATTATCATTATAATCACCAATATAAGAAAATTGGAGGAGGCTACTTTATGCTTCGGCAACCAGTAGTTTTCGCGCCTCGTAACAATGACTTGGCCACTGCTTTATCTTCAAAAGCTTTCCACTTCGCTTTTTATGCGGTCCTGACATTGACTTATATTTGGGGTGGGCAAGCGAGCGCCGCACCACCGCCAATATCGGTTCCGACCCAACCGGAAAGCTTCGAGCCGGCCCAGCCTGCGCCTGGCCCATTTGGATTCCTGTCCGGCATCCAGCGCAGCAGCTATTTGCTTGGCGACATGTGGGGCCTGCGTACTTTTCTCAGCAAGTACGGTATTTCATTTGCCTTGCAGGAAACCAGCGAGGTTCTAGGAAACGTGTCGGGCGGAGCCCAGAAGGGCTTCGAATATGACGGCGTGACCCAGATGGTTCTGGAAATGGATACGCAGCGCGCCTTTGCGTGGTATGGAGGTACCTTTCACGCCAGTGCTCTGCAAATCCACGGTCAAAATCTCAGCGCCAATAATCTTCTCACCTTACAAACCGCGAGCGGCATCGAGGCCGATCCATCAACTCGACTCTGGGAACTTTGGTATCAGCAAAAGTTCGGAAACGAGGATCGGCTCAACGTCAGGGCCGGCCAGCAAAGCCTCGATCAGGAATTCATGGTCAGTGACAATGCCTTGGCGTTCGTCAACACCATGTTCGGCTGGCCGATGGTTCCATCGGCCGATATGCCGGGCGGCGGCCCAGCGTATCCGCTTTCTGCGCCCGGCGTTCGGATCTGGGCGCGCCCGACAGGGTCACTCACGGTCCTTGCAGGCGTATTTAGTGGGAGCCCGGTGAATAACAGCAATGGCGACCCACAGAAACAGAACTCGTCAGGCACGACCTTTCCGTGGAACGGCACGCTCGCCATCGCCGAGTTACAGTACGCCTATCCCTCGCCCGGGACCATGCTTTATCCAAATCAGTCGGAGCCGCTAGCCCGCACCTACAGACTTGGCTTCTGGTACGACACCAAGGACTTTGCCGATCAACAATTTGATAATACCGGTCTGTCTCTTGCCAATCCGGCCAGCACCGGAATACCGAAAAGCCATAGCGGCGACTATGCAATCTACGGCGTGGTGGACCAAATGATCTGGCAACAGGCGACCGAACCAGACCGGAACCTAAATGTCTTTCTTCGCGCCATGGGAACGCCGTTGGCCGATCGCAATCTCATCGATTTCAGCCTGAACGCGGGAATCGTATTCCATGAACCATTCCTGCACCGCGACAACGACACCTTTGGCATCGGCATAAGCTACGCCCATGTGAGCAGCCAAGCTGCCGCCTTGGACAGTGACACTGCATTCTTTACCGGTTCTTTAACCCCTGTCCGAGGCAGCGAGACCATAGTCGAGGTGACTTACCAGTATCAAGTGACACCCTGGTGGCAGATTCAGCCTGACTTTCAGTACGTGTTTCATCCCGGCGCCGGCGTCGCCAATCCGAACGACCCGAATCACGCGTTAAAGAACGAAGCCGTCATCGGCATCCGGACCAACATTCAATTCTGACGAGAGCGTG
>DATIXX010000005.1 GCA_035518095.1 Burkholderiales bacterium
TTGTGCATGCTCGCGCAGCCGGTCGCACACAAGGCGGCAACTAGGACAACGAAAATGGATTTGCCGCGGTTGCCTTGCCCCGCCGGTTCTTTTTGCAGGTGGGTTCGGGGAATTACATGCGAATTATTCATGAGGCGCCCCTCTTCGAAAATTCTAGACATTCGCCAGCATGCGCTTCAAAAAATCTTCCATCTGGCGTATTTCCCCTTTGCTGAAGCCGCGAAGAATGCGGTTCAACACGCCAACACCGGCGGCAAGAATTTTTGGGTAGGCCGCCTTGCCTTCCGGCGTCAATTCCAGCCGGGCGGTGCGCCGATCGTCCGGATCGGGCGTTCGGCGCACGAAGCCCTTGCTTTCCAGCCGGTCCAGCATGCGCGTCATGGCGCCGGGGTCCTGCCTCAAGATGTCGCAGATATTCGATGCAGTCGAGGCCATGCCATTGGCAAGGAACAGCAGGACGAGATATTGCGCAGCAGTGAGGTCAAACTGGGCCAGTTCTTTATCAAGCGTGTCGTGCAGCGACATCCGTACTCGGCCCATCAGGTAAGGGATGCTCTGCTGCACGTCGTAATTTTTCGGATCATAGACCGCCGCCATGTTGGGCACCCCCGATTCACAAATATGATAGCGAGATATTAATTGCCTAAGCAACTATTGTCAAGTCAAGTATTGTAATGTCAACTATTGTTGGGGCCGCTGTTGGGCCAATTTTTTAATTCATACACTCGGTTTTAAAAGCACCGGGGTTGAAAATTTACATCTCGCGGAACAATGCGGCGCGCGGTAAACTCTTAGCAAACGTATCCAGCGCGGAGTCTAGGCCGTGAAAAATCCAATAAAGTGGGTAATTATCATCGTGGCGCTCATTGGCGCTGCGGCTATCGTTTACTATCACTGGTTTAGGGAAGCGCCTGCGCCGCAGCCTCAACCTCAACCGGTACAGCAACCGCCAGCACCCGTTGAAACCAAACCGGTTCCGGAAACTCAGCCTGCACCAAAGATTCAGTACCCGGTACCTGAAACTGAAAAAGAGAAACCTTTGCCTACGCTTGGCGAAAGCGACGCAGCGATGCGGGAAGCGCTCGAAGACCTGTTTGGAAAGCGCGCGTTTGCAAAATACTTTTACTTGGACGAGATCATCCGCCGCATTGTCGTCACGGTTGATAATCTGCCGCGACAAAAAGTGTCGCAACGGTTTATTCCAGTTAAGCCGGTCGCCGGAAGATTTCGCGTAACCGGCGAGGACGAAAATCCGGTTATCAGCCCCAGGAACTACTCACGCTATGCGCCTTACGTCCGGTCGGCGGAGGCTGTGAGCGTCAAAAAGGCGGTCGCAGTCTACGTCCATTTTTATCCGTTGTTCCAACAGGCGTACCGGGACCTCGGATATCCAAAAGGGAATTTCAATGACCGTTTGATTGAGGCTATCGACAACCTGCTTGCCACGCCTGAGGTCAAAGGGCCGGTGAAGCTGGTCCAACCGGGCGTGCTCTATCAGTACGCAGACCCGAATTTGGAAGCGCTTTCCGCAGGCCAAAAGATTATGATCCGAATGGGAACCGAGAATGCCAACCGGATCAAGGTAAAGCTTAGGGAATACCGAAGTGAGCTGACGCACGTGGAATTGAAGCAGTAGCGCGGCCATTGTCAATTTATTCTCGGCGCTTTAACCGGCCGTTTGTTATCGCGCGCGTGCGGCGAACTGCTAATTAAATAAAATCACGTTCGATTGCTGGCGCGCTTGTTTATAGAGCGCAGCAAGGCTAAACTCGCGCAGCCTACTTACTCAGCCGACATATGGATCTGCTGCTTCTGAAAGCATTTATTCTCGGCGTGATCGAGGGCGTGACTGAATTCCTGCCGGTTTCAAGCACCGGCCACTTGATACTCGCCGGCGAACTGCTCAATTTCAACGATGAAAAAGGCAAGGTATTTGAAATCGCCATCCAGCTTGCGGCAATACTCGCAGTGTGTTGGGAATACCGCGTGAAACTCATCGAGGTTGCGCGCGGACTTTCGACACGAGCAGACGCACAGCGCTTTTTGCTGAATCTTTTTGTGGCTTTCCTGCCCGCGGCAATTCTGGGCCTGCTTTTCATTAAGGTTATCAAGAAGTATTTATTTCACGCCGTGCCCGTGGCGCTGGCATTTATCATAGGCGGGGTGCTGATTCTTTGGGCCGAGCGCAGGAAACACCGGATCAGGATTCAGATCGTGGACGAGATGCGCTGGCAGGATGCTCTTAAGGTCGGCCTCGCTCAATGTTTGGCACTGATTCCCGGCACCTCTCGCTCGGGCGCCACCATCATCGGGGGTTTGTTTTTCGGCCTGTCGCGCCGCGCGGCAACCGAGTTCTCATTTTTCCTCGCTATTCCCGTGATGTTCGCCGCGACGTTTTACGAACTATATGAACACCGGCATTTGCTCAACGGCGGCGATTACGGGATGTTCGCGGTGGGTTTCGCAGCATCGTTCGTGAGTGCGTTTTACGCGGTGCGCGGTCTTTTGCGTTACATCAGCAGTCACGACTTCAGCGCCTTTGCGTGGTACCGCATCGCATTTGGCTTGGCGGTATTGGCGACTTCGTACACCGGCCTGGTAAACTGGTCCGCCAGCTAGAATACGGCGACTGCGCCCAAGCTGCGCGGCCCCGCTCCACAATCGAGAACCACGTTATTTCACGCTACTTGATCCAGCCGATCGCCGTGGGCAGCCACAGCGAAATTTGGGGGAAAGCTATCACCAACGCGAGACCGATGAGCTGCACCACGATAAACTGGATGACGCCCCGATAGATGTCGCCGGTCGTCACCCCCGGCGGCGCGACGCCTTTGATGAAGAACAGTGCCCAGCCGAACGGAGGCGTTAAGAAGGAGGTCTGCAGGTTGACGCAGATCACTGTTGCCAACCACACCATGTTGGTGTGCTGGTGCAAAAAGAACGGCAGAAACAGCGGCAGAACAATATAGCAGATCTCGATCCATTCCATAAAAAAGCCGAGAAGAAACAGGACTCCCATCAGGAAAATGAGGGTTCCCCAATACCCGCCTGGAATCGAACTCAGTAGCCGGTCGATCAGGTCGTCGCCGTTGAGCCCGCGGAAGGTCACACTGAACGTCCGCGAGCCGAACAGGATCAGCATGATCATGGCGTTCACGTTGAGCGTGCTTTTCATGGTTTCCCTGAGAATCCTCAAGTTGAACCTGCGCGCGAACGACACGATGAGCAGTGCGCCCAGAGCCCCCATCGACGCGGCCTCTGTGGGTGCTGCAATCCCGCCCATGATGGATCCGAGCACTGCAATAATGAGCAGAATCGGCGGTGCTACGCCCTTGACCGCGCGCTTGGCGAGCGCGCGCCGCGTGACCCGGGAACGCTCCTCATGCGGGATAGGCGGAGCCAGGCTCGGCTTGATTCTGGCAAGAATCAGGATGTAAACGATATACAGGCCCCCGAGCATGATTCCAGGAATCAGAGCGGCTGCGAACAACGTGCCGATAGACTCCCCCACCAAGTCCGCGAGCAGGATGAGAATTAGACTGGGTGGAATGATTTGACCCAGGGTTCCGGATGCGCAGATAGTGCCGCAGGCCAAGCCCTTGTTGTAGCCGCGCTTGAGCAGCGTCGGAAGCGAGAGCAGGCTGACCGTCACCACCGTCGCTCCGACGATGCCCGTTGCGGCTCCCATCAGGATGCCGACGATGATGATGCCGATCGCCATCCCGCCCGGGACTTTCCCGGCCATAAGACCCATGACATCCAACATCTCCTCGGCGATCCGCGATTTCTCCAGCAGTACGCCCATGAAGACGAACAGCGGGACGGCCAGCAGCGTGTAGTTGGTCGCCATCCCGTAGATCTGCAGCGGCACGAGGCTGAACAGGTTGTGGCCAAACCCCAGGAATCCGAACAAGATTCCTGCTGCAGCGATGGCAAACCCTACCGGCACGCCGGCCAGGAGCAGTGCCACAAAGGCGAAAACCTCGAGCCCTGCCAGGATCTCATTGGCCATCGTTGGCTCGTCTGCTCTTGCGCAGGATCATCGCCGCCTTCTCCATGGCTAAGGCAAGACTCTGGAGACCCAGCAGCAGGAGTCCTAGCGGAACGAAGGACTTCAGGACCCAAACGTACGGGAGCCCTCCGGGACTCTGCGAAACTTCATGGTCGGCATAGCTCTGTCCCACGAACTGCAGCGACAGATACGACAGGTAAAGGGAGATGGGAAACATCACTAACAGCGCAACCAGGAAGTCGAACCACAGTCGGGCGTTCTCGCTGTAGTACTGATAAAGGACGTCGACCCGAACGTGCTCGCCCTCCTTTAGGGTAAAGGAGACTCCGAGCAGCGAAATAATGGCGAGGCCCCACCATTCCAGTTCCTGGGCTGCAATGCTGCTTTCGTCGAAGCCGTAGCGCATCAGAACCTCGGCGGCGATCAGCAGCACCAGGCCGAGCACCATCCACGAGACAACGCGCCCGATGCGGTCGATCAACGCGCTAATCACGCGGGACAGGCGCAACAGAAGGCCATCCATCTTCGCTCCTTGCTAGAGTGCGACAGACACAATAATCGGGTGACGGTCGCGCGCCCAATCGTCAGCGCGGAACGGCTACGCGACGCTCGAATCGATCGTCAGACCGGCTGCACGTGCGTCAGGTACTCTGTCTCACTGATGGCCGACCACTTGTCGTGGACTTTCTTGTAGCCGAAATACGACTCGTGCACTTTTTTGACCAAGGGGTCCTTAGCCACGTAGCTCGCCAGCGTATCGAAGGTTGCCGTCTTGAGGCCCTTGATGATCTCATCCGGCAGCGGCGCGGTCATCACGCCGTAGTTGGTCCTCAGGTCCTCGAGCGCCGCCATGTTTTGCGACTCGAGGTACATGATGCCCTCGATGCTGGTAGCCGCCGCGGCCTGCGCGATCATCGCCTGGAGATCCTTGGGCAGCGAGTTCCACGCCATTTCGTTGACCGTGATCTCGCCGGTAGTCGAGGGCTCGTGCCAGCCGGTGGTGTAGTAGTACTTGGCGGCGTTTTGCAGGCCGAGCCGCTTGTCGAGAAACGGACCGACCCACTCCGCGGCGTCGATCACGCCGCGCTCGAGCGCAGGAAAGATTTCGCCGCCCGGCAGCGAGCTGACGGCCACCCCGAGCTGCGCGTAGATTTTCGCTGCGATCCCAACCTCGCGCATCTTTAACCCCTTGAGGTCGGCGAGACTGTGCAGCGGCTTGCGGAACCAGCCGGTCATTTGTACGCCCGAGCAGTTGGCCGGGAAGGGGACCAGGTGGAAGGGCTTGTAGACCTCGCGCCACAGGTCCATCCCGCCGCCGTAATAAAGCCAGGAGTAGTGGCCCAGGTATTCCATCCCGAAAGGAACGGTGGTGAAGTACTGGGCTGCGAAGGTCTTTCCCGACCAGTAGTAGGACGCGGCGTGATTCATTTCCACGTTGCCCGCCGAGCAGGCATCGAAGCCGCCAAACGCGGGGAGTAGTTCCCCTGCGGCGAAGACTTTAATCTTCAGCCGCCCATCGGACATCTGATCGCATTTTTCAGCAAAGGATTCGGCGCTTCCCGGGCCGCTCTGGTAAAACGGCAAACCCACGGGCCACGCAGTGGTCATGCGCCAGCTGAATGTCTTGCTTGATTCTGCTCGCGCGATCATCGGAAAACCAGCGATCGCGGCGCCGGCGCCGGAAACGGCGGCGCCTTTGAGAAACTTTCTGCGCTGACTTTGCATAGATCCTCCTGTTTGTCGTATTACCGTGGTGAATTGCCAGGCACCTTATCTTCGAATACGGTACCTGGCGTAATGATCTCGTCCAAGAAAGCCCGCATCTGCCCGCGCCGTGACGTGCTGTTATTGTCGCGGGCATTGTGACAAGCGGTCTTGAGAGAATTCTACCAAAGAATGGGTGCGCCGGAATCTTGTTTCGGCAACCTTTGCTAAACTCCATCATTTGGTAAAGGCCCGGCGCGGCCGTTGGTGCAATAAACCATGATTTCACTGCAGCGCTATCAACAGCTTGTTCGCGCGCACTACGTTGGCGATGCGATTTTATCCTCAATAATCGGGCGGATGCCCATGAGCATTACCGGTCTGGCGCTTCTCCTTTTCATTCAGTCAAAAACGCGCTCGTTTGCTTTGGCGGGAATGATAAGCGCGCTTTATGTTCTGGGACTGGGGCTGCTCGCACCAATTCTTGGCCGCTTGATTGACCGCTTGGGGCCGAAGCCGGTATTAAGCGTGAGCGCGGTGACGTATCCGGTCGCGCTCATTGCGCTGGTGCTGCTCGTTGCTCAATCCGCGCCCTCATTATGGGTCGCGGCGTGTTCAGTTGTTGCGGGCGCGGCCATGCCGCCGATTACGGTATGTATGCGCGCGCTTTATCCGCAGTTACTCAAAGACGAGAACCTAGTGCAAGCCGCTTATTCGCTGGACTCGGCATTGATCGAGACGATATTTATCCTCGGCCCAAACTTGGTTGCCGTCTTTGTGGCAGCGCACTTAACTCAGGGTGCCGTATTGTTTGCAGCGGGGTGCGCTGCGCTGGGCAGCATTGTCTTCTTGCGCTCGCGGGCGATCAAATTCTGGACGCTGCACGGGCCCGGTTCAAGTCGCGACCTGCTCGGCCCGCTGCATAATCCGAGGCTGCTGGCTTTGTTCATGGCCACATGTCTGTATTCAGCGGCATTCGGGTTGTTCGAGGTCGGGGTTACGGGCTTTGCGACCTACCGGGGCACGCCCGCAGCGGCGGGCACAATATTGGGCTTGGCAAGCGTAGGCAGCGCGCTTGGCGTTTTCGTCTATGGCAGCCACAATTGGACCGCTCCAGTGACCCGGCAGTTGCTGCTGGCACTTGCGGCCATGGCCGGAGGTATTTTAATGGTGATTCCGGTAAATAATCTGTACGCGTTCGCGGTAATTGCTGTGATCGGCTGTGCTCCGATGTCGGTGGTGTTGGCGGCAACGTCAACGTTGATCTCAAGGCTGGCATCGCGCGCGATGATCGCTGAAAGCTTTACCTGGATGGCGACATGCTTGCTTGTCGGCATCAGCGCCGGTACCGCAGCGGGCGGTGTCATGGTCGAACATTTTTCGGCGACACCGGTGTTCGTTTCCGCCGCGGCGACGACGGCGTTGGCAGGATTAGTAACCGGACTGAAGCTAAGCGCGAGGTCAATGCTGCCCGCGAACGAGAAGATATAAATCGCCCGCGCTGGTCATTGCCGCCCAACTTAATTTTGCACCCACGGCAATCCGGCCACGCGCCAGCCGCCAATCGTATTACGGTGTTGTGCGCTGTCCTTGGCTCCTTCAAAACCTTCGAGCACGTTAAAGCAACTTTCGTATCCGGTCTGCGTCGCCACTATTGCGGCGTTGTGCGAGCGTTGCCCGCTTCTGCAGATAAACATCACCAGCGAATCCGGCTTGACCTGTTGTTTAAGCTGGTTGAGAAAGTTCGGGTTGGGTTGCGATCCGGGGTAAGCGAGCAATTCGATCTCCACGCTACCAGGCACGCGCCCGACCCAATCCCATTCGGCGCGCGAGCGCACGTCAACCAGTTTGGCATTTGGTGCTTCGGTCATGAGCAGGTACGCTTCCTTCGGAAGGAGCGCGCCCGCGTAGGGCAAATTCATTTCTGTCGCGCGCTCTTTCGCCGCCTTGAGTATCTCATCAACTTTTCCCATGGGAGAACCGAATCATTCAACGAGCATTAGAACCATTATATCCGCAATCCAACAATTCCTTGCCATTTCGCTGATTTCATTCACGGAGATGAATGATGCTTAATAATTGGCACAGTAATGGTGCGATCGCAGTTTTTTTGTCCCGGTTTGGTGCATTTTATTGCGCTATTCAACGCGGAACGATTTGTGGCACAATACCTTAGACATCATCGGTAATGGCACGCTTAATGCTAAACGCTGTCTACCGATATCCCTGGTTAAAACTACCCTGCATTTTCAATCTGAGGAGAAAAATATGGCGTCGCCCGCTGATGTATTCAAAATAATCAAGGAAAAAGAGGTCAAGTTTGTGGATCTGCGCTTTACGGACACGCGCGGCAAGGAACAACATGTCACGGTGCCGGTGAAGGCTTTTACCGAGCTCAAGTTTACCGACGGTCATTATTTCGACGGTTCGTCTATTGCCGGGTGGAGAAGCATTGAATCCTCCGACATGGTACTTATGCCTGATCCCGAGACTGCGCGCATGGATCCATTCACTGACGAGGCGGTTCTCAACATCACCTGCGACGTGATCGAGCCTGCGGAGGGCAAAGGCTACGACCGCGACCCCCGTTCGATTGCCAAGCGCGCCGAGGCCTATCTCAAGTCGACGGGTATCGCTGACACCGCCTACTTCGGTCCCGAGCCTGAATTCTTTATCTTTGATTCAGTGACCTGGAACGTGGACATGTCCGGCTGTTTCGTTAAAATCAAATCTGAGGAAGCGCCGTGGTCTTCTGGCGAGGAGTTTGAAGGCGGAAACACGGGACACCGTGCTCCGATAAAGGGCGGCTACTTTCCAGTACCGCCGACCGACAGTCTGCATGATATCCGCAATGCCATGGTGCTTGCGCTGGAAGAACAAGGTGTGGAGTGCGAGGTGCACCACCACGAAGTGGCCGCCGCTGGACAAAACGAAATGGGGACCAAATATCAGCCCTTGGTAAAGCGTGCTGATTGGATGCAAATACTCAAATACACGGTCTGGAATGTTGCCCACTCCTACGGCAAAACTGCGACATTCATGCCCAAACCCATTGTGGGCGACAACGGTTCCGGGATGCACGTACACCAATCTTTGGCGAAGGATGGCAAGAACCTTTTCATCGGCAACGGTTATGCCGGACTTTCGGAACTGGCGCTTTATTACATCGGTGGCATCATCAAGCATGCCAGGGCACTAAATGCGATTACCAACCCAGGCACCAATTCCTACAAGCGGCTGGTCCCGGGATTCGAAGCGCCGATCAATCTGGCTTATTCCTCACGCAACCGTTCCGCGGCGGTGCGCGTGCCGCTGGTTCCGAATCCGAAAGCGCGGCGCATCGAAGTGCGCTTTCCCGATCCGACAACCAATCCTTATTTGGCGTTTAGCGCCATGATGTTGGCCGGACTGGACGGCATCCAGAAAAAGATTCACCCCGGCGATCCAATCGACAAGAACCTCTACGACCTGCCCCCCGAGGAAATGAAAAAGATCACTCATCCTTGTGCATCGCTTGATGAAGCGCTGGATTGTCTCAACAAGGACCGCGATTTCTTGACGCGCGGCGGTGTATTCTCGAACGACATGCTCGACGCGTATGTCACGCTCAAAATGGAGGAGGTGACACGCTTCCGCATGACGACGCACCCGGTTGAGTTCGACATGTACTACGGCCTGTAAGCGCACTCGACGTTTGTGCTCGCTATTGCTTTGTTGCGAGTCCGGCCCAAGATGCTCATTTACTTACTTGTATAGTCCGCTCTTGGTCCAGCCTCGCGCCTCGCTCTAGCGGCGCTCGACGGGTTGCCGCTTCTCTAAGCTCACTGACAAAAAGATAAGGGCGCGTTGATATCAGCCCCGTTTTCTTGGCCCAGCAACACGTGACGTGGCGCGTTGATTGCATTGAAAATTATCCCGCCATGGCTTACACTTCAACCGGTGTATGGTGGGAACGCGCCAAGGGAGTCGAAATTGGGGTAGTCCTCAATCAGCCGTAAGAGCGGCGGGGTCATGAGAGTTGTACTGGCGGTGGTGCTGATGCTTGGGTTTGTGTATGCCGAGGCTGACATCTACAAGAAAGTGGATGCAGACGGCCGGGTCACCTATTCCAACGTTCCAATCAAAGGCGGGCAAAAGCTGAATCTTGAGCCGCTGAATACCGTGCCTTCGGGCAGTGGCAATACCGAGACTCCCAGCAACTTCCCCCGAGTTGACGCTGAGACACAAAAAAGCCGCGATGATACGCGCCGCGAGATTCTAGAAAATGAATTGTCCCAGGAAATGGCGCAGCTGGAGGAAGCCAAGAAAGCGCTCGCCGAAGCCGAATCGACCCGTCTGGGCAGCGAGCGCAACTACCAGAAATTTCTGGACCGTGTGCAACCATTTAAGGACGCGGTTGCCGAGCACCAGAAGAATGTCGATGCGCTAAAAGAGGAACTCGCGGGATTAAAATAGGCAATTTGGCAAAAGCCTGGAACGCCATCCAGCGCATTCCATGCCTGCAATGAAACTTGCGCGTTGGGTGCGACCAGGCGCTGCAGCCCCAACTCATTCCGCTACCGCCCGCCGCGGTCTGGCCGCGCCTGCATCACCGGAACTCCTCGCTGACTTATCCTCCACCGCATGATACCTGCTGCATTTCAAGGCCTTGAGTTACTTGCCGCTGCGGTGATTCTCCTCGACCACGATTTGCTCATGATATATGCCAATCCCGCGGCTGAGAATCTGTTCGAGCTGAGCACCAGGAGCATGACCCGCCGATCGTTGAGCGACATATTTGCCAATGCAGGCACTTTAACGACTGCGGTGAATTACGCGCTTGTGAATAGCTGCAGTTACATCGAACACGACCTGCGGCTCGCCGCAATCGGCCGCACCGAATTGCAATTAAGCTGCGCAGTAACTCCGCTGGAAACAAGGGATGCGCGCGTGCTGCTCGAATTCAGGCAAATGGACAAGCAGTTGAAAATTGCCAAGGAGGAGCGCATGTTGGATCAGCAACAGGCAAATCGCGAGCTGCTTCTCAACCTGGCACATGAGATTAAGAATCCGCTAGGCGGTATCCGCGGCGCGGCGCAATTGCTCGAACGTGAGCTTGAGCGGCCCGGACTGTTTGAATACACCCAGGTCATTATCAAGGAAGCCGATCGCCTGCAAACCCTCATGGACCGCCTGCTCGCACCACATCGCTTGCCGCAACTTGCCGAGGTTAATATTCATGAAGTCCTGGAACAGGTGAAAACGCTGCTGCTTGCCGAATTTCCGCAGGGTATTGAAATCGAGCGAGATTATGACAGCAGCCTGCCAACGCTCACCGGCGACCGAGAGGACCTGACTCAAGCCACATTGAATATCATGCGCAATGCTGCGCAGGCTCTCGAGGGCAAAGGCAAAATTACGCTGCGCACCCGTGTTGTGCGACAGATAACGCTGGCGAAGAAACGTTACCGCCACGCGCTAATGGTGCAGATCAGCGACAATGGCCCGGGCGTACCCGAGGCCATTCGCGAAAGGATTTTTTACCCGCTGGTATCTGGCAGGGAAGGCGGCAGCGGTATGGGTCTCACGATCGCTCAGACTTTCATTAACCAGCACCGTGGTATTATCGACTGCGAGAGCCGGCCGGGGCGCACCTGCTTCACCTTGCTCCTGCCGCTCGCTGAAGACAGTCCCGCGCATACGGAACCCGGCTGATGAGACCTGTTTGGATTATCGATGACGACCGTTCCATCCGTTGGGTGTTTGAAAAGGCGCTGACACGCGAAGGCATCGCATTCAAAACTTTTGCCGCAGCGCCGGAGGCGATGGCCGCAGTACCGGCAGCTCCGCCCCAGGTGGTGGTGACCGACATCCGCATGCCAGGTCGGTCCGGCTTGGAGCTGTTGCAGACCCTCAAAGAGCGGTGTCCGCAGGTTCCGGTCATCATCATGACCGCTTATTCGGATCTGGAAAACGCGGTGGCGGCATTCCGGGGTGGCGCTTTTGAATACCTCGCCAAGCCTTTTGACGTGGACCACGCCGTGGAGCTGATACGGCGCGCGATGCACCAAAGTCTGCGCGGAGAGGATAAATCCGAATCTGACACGTCTGCGCCGGAAATCCTCGGGCAGGCGCCCTCCATGCAGGAGGTATTTCGCACCATCGGCAGGCTCAGCCAGTCGCAGGCCACGGTATTAATCACTGGCGAGTCAGGGACCGGCAAAGAACTCGTCGCCCGCGCGCTACATCGCCACAGTCCGCGCGGCACCCAGCCGTTTATCGCCATCAACACTGCAGCCATTCCCAAGGACTTGCTCGAGTCGGAACTCTTCGGGCATGAGCGAGGCGCTTTTACCGGGGCACAAAGCATGCGGCGCGGACGCTTTGAGCAGGCTGAAGGCGGCACGCTGTTTCTAGACGAAATCGGCGATATGCCGCCTGACTTGCAGACCCGTTTGCTGCGCGTGCTGTCGGAAGGCCAGTTCTATCGTGTTGGAGGCCACCAGCCGATAAACACCAATGTTCGCGTCATCGCCGCCACGCATCAGGATCTGGAACTAAAGATCAAACAGGGGTTGTTTCGCGAAGACCTGTTTCACCGCATTAACGTGATCAGGCTGCGCCTGCCGCCGTTGCGCGAGCGCCGCGAGGACATTCCTCTGTTGGCCAAACATTTTCTGCAGAAAACTGCAAAAGAGCTGGGAGTGGAAACGAAACACTTGTCAAATGCCGCCACTAAATATCTTTCTTCGCAGGAATTTCCGGGAAACGTGCGGCAACTGGAAAATCTGTGCCACTGGCTGACCGTGATGGCACCCGGCCAAGATATTGAAATCCGGGACCTGCCTCCAGATTTGCGCGCTGAGGCCCCGGCCCAAGCTACGGATTGGCTCAATGCGCTGCAGATCGAAGTCGAGCGGGCGCTTGGCCGCGGCGAGCAGGGAATCATGAGCGAGCTTACCCGCCAGTTTGAAAAAGCGTTGATTAGCAGGGCGCTCGCGCATACCGGCGGACGGCGCATCGAGGCGGCGAGCCTGCTCGGGCTGGGCCGCAATACCTTGACCCGCAAGATCCAGGAACTCGGGCTCGAAGACCGGCCTGAAAAGGCCGATTAAGGACCCGCTTGAATTTCCGCGACTACCGGCGCGTGGTCGGAGGGGCGCTCAGCTCGCCGCGGCCCGGTGTCGATCGTGCTTGATTTGCAGCACGGGGCCAATTCGCTACTCAGCAGAATATGATCGATGCGCAACCCCAAATTACGCCGGAAGGCGCTCAGCCGGTAATCCCACCAGCTAAACGAGTTCTCCGGTTGCTCAAAAAGGCGGAAACTATCTTTCAAGCCCAGCTTGAGCATTTCGCCGAAAGCCTGCCGTTCCTTAGGACTGACCAAAACATTCCCTTCCCAGGCTTGTGGGTCATGGACATCCCGATCTTCCGGCGCGACGTTCAGATCGCCCAGTACGGCGAGTTTCGGATATTGCGCGAGTTCGGCTTTTAGCCATTTGTTGACCGCCGCAAACCATTCCAGTTTGTAGCGGTACTTATCCGAATCGACGCTTTGACCATTCGGCGCGTAAACGCAAATCACCCGCATATTTTCAATCGTGGCGGCGAGCACGCGCCGCTGTGTGTCATTGAACTCAGGTATTTCGCGGGTGGCCTCCTTTGCTTGCTGTTTGCTTAGGATTGCGACACCGTTGTAGGTTTTTTGGCCCGAAAATACGGCGCAATATCCCGCCAATTCGATTTCTGCCAACGGGAACATGTCGTCTTCGACCTTGGTTTCCTGCAGACACAGCACGTCGGGCTGATTGGCCGAAAGCCAGCCCACGACTTGCGGCAGTCGGATCTTAAGTGAGTTGACGTTCCAGGCCGCAAGCCGCATTAAAACGAGTAATTTGATTTTGTCGCGGCAGGAGTGGCCGACATGCTTGGTGGTACGAGTATTGTCGCGGCGAATTTTGTTGCCGCCGCGGATGGCGCGGGGGCGGGAACAGGAATTTTGGGGTAGCCGACGGCATCCAGAGCGTTATTCCAGGCATTTTCGTCGAAGCCTTTAAGAGTCTGCGAATTGCCCACTACCGGTACCGGGACCAGGAGATCTGCGGCGATTTTTTTTAAAGCGTCCGCAGTTTCGCGCTGCTTGGTTGGGTTTTTTTCGCTATACAGCACGCGGCGCTCATGCAACAGGCGCCGCGCCTTACTGCAATCAGCCCCGCAATCTGTGACATAAAGCATTACGGGAAAATTCTTAGTAGCTTGTTCCATCTGGTACGATGGGTTACCTTTAATCACATTGGCACCCAGTGTTTTTTTCCTGAATATCGTTTGCTGACGGTGTTGGTGGCCGATCCGAATAGTGCACTGTGGCGTCGCCATCCAGCCAGCGAAAGAGATCTCCAGCAAGGCACGTTCCGGCTGAAAACGCCAGCAGGCAGCTTAACATCCGAACATTCAGTGCATGCCTATCCAACGGAAATCTTTCAGCACGTTCCGCTTCAGCGCGGAGCGCTCGCCATGCCGTTGTGACGCAGCAGCGCATCGATCTGCGGTCGGCGTCCGCGAAAAGCAACGAACGATTCGAGCGCCGGGCGGCTGCCGCCAACGCTCAGAATTTCCTCTCTGAACCGCCGCCCAATGTCGCGGTTGACAATGCCGTTTTCCTCGAACAAGCTGTAGGCATCCGCCGACAGCACTTCCGCCCATTTGTAGCTGTAATAGCCCGCCGCATAGCCGCCGGCGAAGATATGGGAGAAATTGTTCGGGAAACGGTTGTATTCGGGCGGGACCACGACCGCTACCTGGCTGCGGATTTCATGCAGCAATTGCAACATGGTCTTGTCGCCTTGGGGGTCGAAGTCGTGGTGCAGATGCATGTCAAACAGCGCAAACTCAAGCTGACGCACGGTCTGCATGCCGCTTTGAAAATTCTTGGCGGCGAGAATTTTGTCGTACAACGACCGCGGCATTGGTTCCGCGCGGTCGAGGTGAAGAGTTAAATGCTTGAGAACGTCCCATTCCCAGCAAAAATTTTCCATGAACTGGCTGGGCAGTTCCACCGCATCCCACTCCACGCCGTTGATGCCGGACACGCCGAGCTGGTCCACGCTGGTGAGCAGATGATGCAGTCCGTGGCCGAATTCATGAAATAGCGTGATGACTTCATCGTGCGTGAAAAGCGCGGGGTTGCCACCCACCGGAGAAGAAAAATTGCAGTTCAGATAGGCAACCGGAATTTGAATGCCGGATTCCTTGCGCCTGCGCGCAATAGCTTCGTCCATCCATGCGCCACTGCGTTTTGAAGGCCGCGCGTAAAGATCCGCGTAAAACTGACCGATCAAATTCCCAGCCATATCGCGGATATCGAAAAAACGCACGTCAGGGTGCCACACGGGCGCTTGCGCCTGCTTGATGGAAATGCCGTACAGCGCTTCAACTAGGTTGAACATGCCCTGTATTACTTGAAATTCGGGGAAGTACTGCTTGACTTCCTGCTCGGAAAACGCGTAGCGCTGCGTACGCAATTTTTCAGAAGCGAAAGCAATATCCCAAGCCTGAAAATCCTTAATTTTGAGCTCGTCGCCCGCAAATTGTTTGAGCTCCTGGTAATCGCGCTCGGCATGAGGCTTCGCCTTTGACCCGAGCTCTGCAAGAAAATCGAGCACGTCGCGCGGAGATTTCACCATTTTGCGGATAAGCGAAACTTCGGCATAGGAACGATAGCCCAAGAGAACAGCCTTCTCCTGCCGCAGCCGAAGAATTTCAGGGATCAATGGCGTGTTATCCCATTCCGGTTTTCCAAACTCGGAGGCGCGCGTCACATAGGCGCGGTAAAGCGTCTCGCGCAACGGACGGTTTTCGGCGTACATCATCGCGGGTATCCAGGACGGCGCGTGCAGCGTGAGTTTCCAACCGGGCCTGCCATCGTGGGCCGCTGCTTCCCGGGCCACCTCGAGAATATCGTCAGGCAGACCCGCAACCTCGTCGCGACTGTTGACGTACAGTGCGAAATCGTTCGTGGCGTCGAGCAGATTCTCTTCGAACCGGGCGTAGATCTTTGCCAGCTCTTCCTGGATTTGCAGGAAACGCACTTTCCTTTCTTCTGGCAGTTCGGCTCCGCCCAAGCGGAAATCCCGCAATTCGTTTTCTACGATTTGCCGCTGTGCGCGGCTCAAACGCTCAAATTCACTTCCGGCCCTCAGCGCCTTGAATTTTTCGTATAAACCCTGATTTTGCGCGAGCTCGGACTGGTATTGAGTAATATTCGGAAGGTTTTCGTTGTAGGCCTCGCGCAGCTCCGGGCTGTTCATCACCGCGTTCAAATGCGCCACTTGGCCCCAAGCGCGGTTCAAATGCTCGCTGGCATCTTCCAGCGGTTGTACAAAATCATCCCAGGTTGCTGGCGCGCCGTCGCTGAGCAAGCGGCGAATCAACAGGCGGTTCTCCTTCAGCAATTCATCGATTGCGGGGGCAACCAGCTGAGGCGTAATTTCTGCAAAGCGCGGCAGCCCAGAAAAGTCGAGCAAGGGGTTCATAATGAAAGGGATTCTGAAATTTCTGGCGTTATTATACAGCCAGTGGGCTAACTTTCGTAGACGATGTGGCCCTCGACCAGCGTATAACATACACGACCCGGCATCTCCAACCCGAGGAATGGCGTATTTTTCCCTTGGCTTTTCAATGCGATGGCCTCAACTCTCCAATATTGCTGGGGGTTAAATATACACACGTCTGCAACATGCCCGGGAGTAAGATGGCCTGCGTCGATGCCCAGGATATGTGCTGGGATTTGGGTAATTCTGGCGAGTGCTCCGGACAATGCAATTTCAGCTTCGGCGGCCCACTTGAGGGTGAGCGGCAAAAGTAATTCCAGGCCCGTCGCGCCGCTCTCGGCCTCGCCAAAAGGCAGTACCTTGGCATCATCGTCCACGGGGGTATGATCCGAGCACAAAGCGTCTATGGTGCCGTCTTTGAGCCCCATGCGAAGTCCATCACGGTCGCGGAGCCCGCGTAGCGGCGGTATCAGGTTGCAGTTGGCATCGAAAAACCCCAAGTCCATTTCAGTCAGGTGAACATGCGTAGCGGCAATGTCACAGGTTATCGCCAAACCCTGGCTTTTGGCGTGACGTACCATCTCCACGCCTTCAGCGGTAGAGAGCCTACACAAGTGAGTGCGCGCTCCGGTTTCCTTGGCGAGCTGCAAAATAGTGGAAAGTGCGACGGTTTCGGCGCAGCTGGGTATCCCCGGTAGCCCAAGCCGCGTAGCCACCACCCCATCGTGAGCGACGCCGCCTTGAGCAAGGTAGGCGTCCTGTGGACGCAACCACACCGTATAGCCGAAAGTAGAAGCATATTGCATGGCGCGCATCAATACATTGGTATCGCTGAGCGGCGCGTTGCCTTGAGAGAAAGCAATACAGCCGGCGTCACGCAGTTCCGCCATTTCAGTGATGCGCGCGCCGGCGAGCCCCTGCGTCAATGCGCCGAGCGGATAGACCCGCGCCTGATTTAGACTTTTTGCACGGTGTTTCAGCATTTCCACCAGCCCCGGTTCATCTAGAGGGGGCTCGGTATCCGGAGGGCATGCGAGGCTTGTAATCCCGCCCGAAACGGCGGCAAGCATTTCCGATTCCAGCGTCGCTTTGTATTCGAAACCGGGTTCGCGCAGGCGCGCCGAAAGATCAATCAAACCGGGACAAACGACGCAATTGCTGGCATCGATGACACGAGTGGGGTGGAAGCCGTCCGGTTGGCGCCCAACCGCAAGCACCTTGCCTGCCGCAATAAACAAATCCCGCACCGCATCTGTGCCGTTCTTGGGGTCGATGATGCGACCGTTTTTTATCTGGATCTTCATTCAGTTTCCCGCCAGCATGCTCATCACCGCCATGCGCACCGCGATGCCAAACGTGACTTGCGGCAAAATGACCGACCGCGGGCCGTCGGCCACGCTGGAATCAATTTCTACGCCGCGGTTCATCGGCCCGGGGTGCATCACGATGGCGTTGTGCTTGGCGGCTGCGAGCTTATCCGCGTTCAAGCCGTAGTTCTTGAAGAATTCCTGCGCACTCGGCAGTAGCGGACCCTGCATGCGTTCGCTTTGCAGGCGCAACATCATCACTACGTCTACGTCTTTAAGTCCGCGCCGCATATCGTAGTACACGTGTACGCCAAGATTTTCGACCCCAGTAGGCAACAGCGTTTTGGGCGCTATGACTCTCACTTCAGGCACGCCAAGGGTGGTGAGCGCATGGATTTGCGAGCGCGCCACACGCGAATGCAGGATATCGCCCACGATCGCAACGCGTAGGTTATTAAATTCACGCTTATAGTGGCGGATGGTGAACATGTCCAAGAGCGCTTGCGTGGGGTGCGCGTGTCGTCCGTCGCCGGCGTTGATGACATGCACGTTCGGCGACACGTGTTGCGCGATTAGGTGCGCCGCTCCGCTTTGCGCATGCCGCACGATGAACATGTCGGCGTGCATCGCTTCCAGATTATCGATGGTGTCGAGCAGAGTTTCGCCTTTGCTTTGCGAGGAGGTGCTGATATTCAGATTGATGACGTCCGCGGATAGGCGCTTGGCGGCGATTTCGAAAGTAGTGCGGGTGCGGGTGCTCGGTTCGAAAAAAAGATTGAATATCGCTTTGCCGCGCAGCAGCGGAAGTTTCTTGACTTCACGCTCGGTGACGCCGATAAAGGACTGCGCGGTATCGAGTATCTGTACCAGAAGCGTTGCAGGCAGCCCTTCAATAGTAAGCAAGTGCTGAAGTTCACCCCTCTTATTGAGCTGCGGGTTGCTGTGCATGTAGGCGGAGCGGATTATACCATCGATGACTTAGACCTACCCGCGCTTGCCGTGGGTTCGGCCTAGACCTGGTTAAGGTGTAAGCTGAGCCGTCCCTCCTTGTCTTTTTTAAGTTCTATGTTCTGGTTTTCGGCGAGTTCCAGCGTAGCGCCGGCGTAGCGCGCAAATACGGGCAACTCTCGCCCGCCACGGTCGATCAGCACAGCAAGCTCAATGCTTGCCGGCCTCCCGTAATCGAACAGTTCGTTCATGGCGGCGCGCACCGTGCGCCCGGTATAGAGTACGTCGTCCACGAGAACAATGCGGCGTCCTTCGACATCGAACGGAATGCTTGACGGCTTGACCTGCGGATGCAGCCCGATGCGCGCAAAGTCGTCTCGGTAAAATGAAATATCGAGCAGCCCGATCGGGGTGGTGAGCCCCAGTTCCTGCTGCAGTTTTTGCGCGATCCAGGCGCCGCCAGTATGTATCCCGATCAGCGCAGTATTGGAATCATTTCGTTGCCGGATCTGCGAGGCAAGAGCGGAAACCAGCTGTTCCGCGTCAGGAAGTTTCAGGGTCATCGAAAAAGCTCTGCAAAATGTGTTGCGCCGCCAGCTGGTCAATAAAAGCCTTTTTGCGCGCTGCTCCACTCTCGGCCAGCGACTGCTCTGCCGCGCGCGAGGTCAGGCGTTCGTCAACCAATACCGTAGGGAGCTTGAAGCGTTTTACCAGTCGCAGCGCGAAGCCGCGGCTCAATCTGCTCATCTCATGCTCGCCGCCGTCCATTTGAGTCGGGAGTCCGACCACCAGGAGCACGGGTTGCCATTCCTTAACCAACGCAGCAATTGCGTGGAAGCGCGTTTCATTTTGCGGCGACTCCAGCGTCGTCAGCGGATGCGCGATGCGCAGCGCCAGATCGCCTACCGCAACGCCGATACGCTTTGTGCCGAAGTCGAATGCTAAAACTACACCTGTTTTTCGGGGGTATACGTAGCCGGAGGCTTGAGCACGCTGTTCAATCATGAACCCCTTACTGAGAATTACGCGTGACCTGCGCCTTCGGAAAGAGTGGCGAAGCTCACACCCAGCAAATCCATCGCCGCTGCCAGACGCTCTTCCGCGGCCAAGTCGAAAATGACATTTGTCTTCGCAGGCACCGAAAGCCACGCGTTTTGTGCGAGCTCGTGCTCCAGCTGCCCCGGCGCCCATCCGGCATATCCCAGAGTAACCAGAATCTGTCGCGGCCCATTGCCGCGCCCCACCGCCTGCAGGATGTCCTTGGACGTAGTAAGTCCGAGTTCTTTGTTGACCGCAAGAGTGGATTGCCACTCGCCCAGGGGCTTGTGCAACACGAAACCACGGTCGATTTGCACCGGTCCTCCGAAATACACGGCAATGCCGCGCAGGCGGGGTTCGCCCAGCGGAATGCTGATCTGCTCGAACAACGCCTGCAGGGTCATATCAATGGGGCGGTTGACCACCACGCCTAATGCGCCCTGCTCGTTGTGCTCACAGATATAGGTCAAGCTTTTGGAAAAATAGGGATCTGCCATGTTGGGCATGGCGATCAGAAAGTGGTTCGTCAGGTTAACGCTTGTCATAGCTACATTGTAATCGTCTCGCCTGACCTTCACAAATGCGAAAACAGGCGTCTGAAACGGCGCGCTTATCAATTATCCTCGTGCGCGGCAAAGCAATCGCGGGTGCGGCAGCGCTATCCGATGGTGTTATTTTGGCGCGCGCGCAACCAGTCTTTCCAGGCGTTGAACAAGGCCGGGTTGCGCGCCGCGATCACTGAACGCTTCCATAAATCGTCCGCCCAAAAATCATCCTTTTTTAGCGAGCACATCATGCCCCCCGCCTCCTCGAGTATCAGCGAGCCCGCTGCGTAATCCCATAATTTCTGACCGCCGTGCAAATACACGTCAAAACGCCCGGCGGCGACATAGCACCATTCCAGGGTACTTGCACCGTAATTGCGTTGCGAGGAATAAGGCGGCGTTCCGGCAAGTTCCTGCGCCAGATTGCGGCTGATGCGCTTAAAGTCCACGCTTGCCATGCACTGACGTAAGTCTTTATCCGATTCATTGATGGGCAGCCTCTCACCGTTTAGGTAGGCGCCGCCGCCCTTCTCGGCATAAAACATTTCATGCGACACCGGGTCGTAAACAACCCCGAGGACGCTGCGCCCTTTGTTCATCAGCGCCACTGAAACCGCAAAATACGGAAGGCCGCTGACGAAATTCGATGTGCCGTCAATCGGGTCCACGCACCACAATCCGGAATCTCCTGCCAGCCATTGTTCCGCCTGCTGATCGCGACTCATTTCTTCTGCGAGGACCGGGCTTGGGTGAATTTCACGAAGCTTGATCGCGAGTGCTTCCTGCGCTGCGATATCGGCGTCGGTGTAGAGACTACCGTCGGCTTTCCGCTGCTGGGCCACCTGCAGGTAACGCGGCATGATTTCGGCCTGCGCTACTTCCCGCACGGCGCGAATGACCGCCTTAAGCAGCGGTTCCATGCTTCCACTTGATGGAGCAACCCATGCTGGGAATCTGTTCTCGGGGTCCCTGACCGGTGCGCGCAACCCCCAGCATCGCTTCAAACAGTTCGCGCCTAGCATCGGGTACGGCATTGGTGCGTGAGGCGTCCAGACGTCCGCGGTATTGCAGTTCCAGCTTGGTATTGAAGCCGAAAAAATCCGGCGTGCAAACCGCGCCATAGGTTTTGGCTACGTCCTGTGTTTTGTCGAGCACGTAAGGGAAGGGGAAATTAAATTGGCGCGCGACCTTTGCCATATTGTCGAACGAGTCCTCCGGATAGTCGGTCGGGTCGTTGGACATGATGGCGATGCTGTTTATGCCGTGTTCCTTAAGTTCCTTGCAGTCGCGGACGATGCGCTCGCGCACCGCCTTTACGTATGGGCAATGGTTGCAAATAAACATCACCAGTAGCCCTTTTTCGCCGCGTACATCTTTCAGGCTGTAACGCTTGCCGTCTACGCCCAGGAGTTCGAAATCCACTGCTTTCCAGCCAAAATCGCAAATCGGGGTTTGCAGGCTTACCATAGTTCGCTCCATTGATCCTTTGTTCGGTCTTTATATTATCATGCGGTTGACATTTAACTCTTTACCCTTATGACTATAGCGCGCCTTTTTCATTCCCAAAACTTGGCCTCCGGTCGCGAAATTTGTCTTGATGACGCGGCTGCGCGCCACGCAGTAAGTGCGTTGCGCCTTAAGAAGGACGACGCAGTCGTATTGTTCAACGGCATGGGCGGAGAATATCCGGCGCGGATCATCGGTATCGTCAAAAATGGAGTGACGGTGCTAACCGGAGATTGGCAAAACATCGAGCGCGAACCATTATTGCAAATACTTCTCGCGCAAGCTGTGTCGTCCGCCGAGAAGATGAATTTAACGGTGCAAAAAGCAGTGGAACTGGGCGCGGCCCTGGTACAGCCGCTTGCCAGTCAACGCGGCGTGGGACGCACCAGCGCTGCGCACGCACAAAAGCGCGTACAGCACTGGCGCAAGGTCGCGATCGCCGCTTGCGAGCAATGCGGGCGCAACCGCATCCCGCAAATTGCAGAAATGATTTCTCTTAAAAAGTTTCTCGCTATTCCAGGTAAAGGCTTGCGGATAATGCTTTCTCCCGAAGGCGGTGCATCATTCAAGCGGCTTGAATTCAAGGATCGCGCGATAACCGTTCTGGTAGGCGCGGAGGGCGGTTTGACGTCAGAAGAGAGCCGGGCGGCTCGTGACGCCGGTTTTATTCCGGTCACATTGGGAAGGCGCGTCTTGCGCACTGAAACTGCGGGGCTTGCTGCCCTTGCCGCGATCCAGACCTTATGGGGAGACTTTTGAATGTACGCCATCGTTGTTCATGGAGGTGCGGGCGCTTGGAGAACGCACTATGAACGATCAGCGCTACAAGGTGTGAGGCGGGCGGCGGAAGCCGGAGTAACCTTGCTGGCACAGGGAAAATCCGCGCTCGATGCGGTAACCGCGGCAGTGGAATCGCTGGAGGACGATCCGGTATTCAACGCCGGCACAGGCTCGGTGCTGAACCTGCAAGGTGAAGCCCAGATGGACGCAAGCGTCATGGTAAGCGACAGGCTGCGCGCGGGCGGCGTCACGTGCCTGAGCCGCGTAAAGAATCCGGTGCGGGTCGCACGCAAGGTCATGGAGAAAACCAATCATGTATTGCTGGCTGACCAAGGGGCGCTCAGTTTTGCGCGCGCAATGGGTTTTACCGACTTTGATCCGGTAACTCGGGAACAACGCGCCATTTGGCAGAAGAAATGCCAGGCGCTATCTGCGGCAAAAGGTAAAAGCAGCCTGCAGCGGCTGATAAAACACTATGCCGGCCTGCGCGGCGGAACAGTGGGCGCAGTGGCTTTGGATCGGCGCGGCTGTTTTGCTGCCGCGACATCCAGCGGCGGATTGACGCTGAAACTTCCCGGGCGGGTCGGGGACACTCCTGTGCCGGGAGCAGGGAATTACGCCACGTCTTTCGGGGCGGCATCCGCCACCGGCCTGGGTGAGGTGGCACTGCGGTATCTCGTGACCAAATCGGTGTGCGATTTGCTGGCGCAAGGCAGGAATGCGCAGCAAGCCGTGGATGAAGTGCTGTCGCTACTGGTGCTGGAGCCGCACGCGGGCATGGGCATCATCACATTAGACAAACAGGGCAACATAGGCGTGGGACATTGCAGCCGAGCCATGCCACACGCTTATTGCGCTCCTGGAAAGGCGGGAATCGCGGCGAGAATGCAGGTCAAAGTCTAAATGTTGTCCGGGGTTGTCAGGCGGCTTCGCGCGCAGCCCGCTTGCGCTCGAGTTCGTTCAAGTGGCGCTTGCGGATGCGGATGGTTTTGGGGGTAATTTCCACCAGTTCGTCGTCGGCGATAAACTCGACGGCCCGCTCCAAGGTAAGCGTAATCGGCGGCGTGAGCATGATGGCCTCGTCCTTTCCGGCGGCGCGTACGTTGGTGAGCTGTTTGGTTTTGATCGGATTCACGATCAGATCGTTGTCGCGGTTGTGAATGCCGATCACCATGCCCTCGTACACGCGATCGCCGGGGTTCACGAGCATCCGGCCGCGCTCTTGCAGCTTCCACAGCGCGTAGGCGACCGCGGCGCCGTCCTCGGCCGACACCAAAACTCCGTTGCGCCGTTCGGGGATTTCCGCTTTCATCGGAGCGTAGCAATCAAACACGTGGCTTAAGATCCCGGTACCGCGGGTCAACGTCATGAAATCCGACTGGAAGCCGATCAGCCCTCGCGCCGGGATTCGGTAATCGAGCCGCACGCGGCCCCGGCCGCCAGGCGCCATGTCCTGAAGCTCGCCGCGCCTCTCGCCCAAAGCTTCCATAACCGCGCCCTGATGGCCTTCTTCCAAGTCGACGGTGAGCATTTCAAACGGTTCACATTTCTCGCCGTTGATTTCCCGAATTACAACCCGCGGGCGGGACACCGCTAGCTCATAACCTTCCCGGCGCATATTTTCCAGCAGAATGGTGAGATGCAGTTCGCCCCTGCCGGAGACCCGGAAAATATCCGTGTCCGCAGTCTCCTCGATGCGCAGCGCCACGTTGGTCAGCACTTCCTTATGCAGGCGTTCGCGCAGTCGACGGCTGGTCACGAATTTTCCCTCTTGTCCGGCATAGGGCGAGGTGTTGACTTGAAAATTCATGGTGAGCGTGGGTTCGTCCACTGCCAGCAGCGGCAAAGCGTCCGGTTGCCCCGGGTCGGCGAGGGTCGTGCCAATGCCGATCTCCTCGATGCCGTTCACCAGTACGATGTCGCCAACTTCGGCGACCTCCATGGGTACCCGGTTCAAGCCCTGGAAGCACAGCACTTGATTCACGCGCGCGTTTTTCGGTTCGTCGCGACCGTTCAGAATAACGACGTCCTGGGCGGCTTTGAGACGCCCGCGGCGGATGCGCCCGATGCCGATGCGCCCAACGAAGTTTGAGTAATCCAACGCGCTGATCTGAAGCTGCAGCGGCTCATCCGGATTGCCGGCAGGAGCCGGCACATGGTTGAGTATGGCGTCGAACAGCGGCCGCATAGACTGTTCCTCACCCGCTCCACTGCTCTGCGCGTCCGCAAGATCGAGCACCGCCCAACCATTGAGCGCGGAGGCATAGATGACCGGAAAATCCAGTTGCTCTTCGGAGGCGCCCAGTTTGTCGAATAACTCAAAAGTGTGGTTCACGACCCAGTCCGGGCGGGCGCCGGGGCGATCCATCTTGTTTACAACCACAATAAATTTCAAACCCTGGGCCAGCGCTTTGCGCGTCACAAAACGAGTCTGGGGCATGGGCCCTTCAACCGCATCGACCAGGAGCAGCGCGCCATCCACCATTGACAGCACGCGCTCAACTTCGCCACCGAAATCAGCATGACCCGGCGTGTCAACGATGTTGATGTGCGTGCCTTGGTAATTGACTGCCGTGTTCTTCGCGAGAATGGTGATGCCGCGCTCTCGCTCCAAATCATTGCTGTCCATGACCCGCTCAGCCACCTGCTGATGGGCGGCGAATGTCCCCGCCTGGTGGAGCAGCTTGTCCACCAGCGTGGTCTTGCCGTGATCCACGTGGGCAATAATGGCGATGTTGCGAATTGCGCGAGGCATGCCGAGCTTCCGGTTTGACAAAAGTCGCGCATTGTAACACTAAAGAGCTCAGACGGCCCGCATGGCTTTTTTCCCGTCGCCAATTTGCAACCGTCAAACAGCGTTGCCGCGCCCGGTCGCGGATTACACACCGCCGTGGACGCGTGGGGGTTAAACAGAGGTTCGCTGGCTTTTCCTGGAAGTACTTATCGATTATGATGCTACGCAAGGCAAAACATTCGGTCGTATCATCCTTCCCCCGTTTAATCATGCGCAACACGACTCCCACCGATGCCATAGCCTTCGTGCAATGGCTGCGTTCGGTTGCCCCCTACATACATGCGTTCCGCGGACGCACTTTCGTTATTGCCTTCGGCGGCGAGGTGGTAAGCGATGGCGGATTTATCGCGCTGACGCATGATTTCAATTTATTGCACAGCCTCGGGATACGCTTGGTGCTGGTGCACGGCGCGCGTCTTCAAATCGAAGAGAGGCTCAAGGCACTGGATCATGCGAGCCGATACGTCAAAGGTCTGCGCGTTACCGACAATACGGCTCTGCAATGCGCCAAAGAGGCGGTCGGCCGTATCCGCGTGGAAATAGAGGCGCTGCTGTCCACCGGATTGCCCGATTCACCCATGGCGGGTGCTCAAATCCGCGTCGCCAGCGGCAACTTTGTGATTGCCAGACCCATGGGCGTGATTGAAGGCGTGGATCTGCAGCATACCGGGGAGGTGCGGAAGATTGATGCTGCCGCAATACAGAAACGCCTGGGTGAGGGGGAAATTGCGTTGCTTTCACCGCTGGGTTATTCGCCGACCGGCGAGATTTTCAATCTCGCTCTGGAAGACGTCGCGACATCTGCGGCCACCGCGCTGTGCGCAGACAAACTGATATTTCTGACGGAAGAGGATGGCGTCACCGACGCTTCCGGAAGGCTGCTGAAAGAACTTACCGTTCCGGAAGCAGAGAAATTATTGTCCAAACAGACAAGATTATCGGGCGATGCGAGGCTGTATCTGCCGCGTGCAGTGCACGCCTGCCGCGAAGGCGTCGCGCGCGCGCACCTGCTGTCGCGCCATGTTGACGGTGCCTTGCTGCTGGAACTGTTTACCCACGAGGGAATAGGCAGCATGGTGGCACCGGCCGCATTGCAAAAGCTGCGCCAGGCGCAAATCGAAGATGCCGGCGGCATACTGGCGCTGATCGAGCCGCTTGAAAATGAAGGCATGCTGGTGCGGCGCCCGCGCGAGCTGCTGGAAATGGAAATGAGCCGCTTCAGCCTTATCGAGCACGACGGCGTGATTGTCGGTTGCGCCGCACTATATCCTTTTCCGCGCGATAACGCCGGCGAGCTGGCTTGCCTGGTGGTACATGAGAATTACCGCAAGCGGAGCTACGGCGACGCTCTGCTCAAGTGCATTGAGAAACAAGCAGTCGACGCCGGCATGCGCAGGCTGTTCGTGCTGACCACACGCGCGGCACATTGGTTTATCGAGCGCGGGTTTAAAGAAGGGACAATTGAGCAGCTGCCGGAGCAGAAGCAGCTGCTTTACAATTACCAACGCCGCTCCAAGGTATTGGTAAGGAGACTTTAAAAATAATGACGGCTGTTGGCTGAACAGGAAAGCTGTAAATCGTGAACTGGTTTTTGCAAACTAAATCGCTGCGCGTGAAGCTGGTGTTGATCAGCGTGCTGGTGGAGGCCTTGATGCTGTCGCTGCTGGTTGCCAACAGTATCCTGCTGATCGATAGCGCACTGGACGAGCAGGTAAAAGAGCGCATGAAGCTGCTTGCGCCGATACTCAGTGCGTCTCTTGCCACGCCAATTGCTCAAGGCGATGAGATCTTGATCAAACAGATTCTCGGCAGCGCCCAAGCCGAACAAGGGCTCAGATTCGCGCTCCTGTATGACAACAAAGGCAAGTTGCTCGTTGCGGAAGGGCACCCCGTGTCCGCAGCCGACCCGCCCGAGGTTTACGATACCTGGTTTCCAATAGAGCGTGACGGCAAAACTTACGGCAATTTGCGAATGGGCGTGTCCACCGCATTCCTGGATGTGGCAAAGCACAGGCTGTTCTGGGAGAGCCTGGTGATCGCCGGGGGCGAGGTCGCTTTGTCCTTGCTGTTGTTTCTGGCGCTGGGATACTGGCTGGCCCGGCATTTGGGAGAGCTTGCAGAGGCCGGTAAGGCCATGGCAAGCGGAAATTACGCGGTGCGCGTGGCGGTGGATTCCGCCGATGAAGTGGGCAAACTCACCACCACGTTCAACACCATGGCCGAAGCAGTGCAGAATCAGGTTAAGACCTTGCGCGAGGGTGAAGCAAAATTTCGCGCCATTGCCGATTACAGTCATGACTGGGAGATGTGGGCCGATCCCGCGGGCAAAGTGATCTGGGTGAACCCTTCGGTGCAGCGTCTGACCGGTTATTCTCCGACTGAATGTCTCGAAATGAAGGATTTTCCTGCAGCGATAATCGAGCCGGAAGACAGCCAGCGTTCGCGTGAATTATCATTGCAGCTTGCCCAGCGCACGAGAGGCAGCGGCATTGAATTCCGCGTACGGCGCAAAAACGGATCGAGTTTCTGGGCGGCGGCCACCTGGCAACCGGTTTACGGCAACCGAAATGAATATCTAGGGGTTCGTTGCAGCATTCGCGATATCACCGAGCGCAAGGATGAAGAGTTCAACTTGCAGGCGACGATAAGGCGGCTGGAACGTGCGCAAGGCAGTGAACGCCTGGATTTCGTGCACGCGCAGGAAGAACGGTCCCGTCTAATTTCTCTGCTTACGGCGATGGACATGGGCATCCTGTTTCTCGGCACGGACGGGGTGGTTTACTGCAACCCGACATTGATGCGCGTGTGGGGTTTCACCCCGGACATTCATTTGCAGGGAATGAATACCGAGAATTTGCTGGCCGTAGTGACCAAGCAGGTGGCCCGTCCGCAAGAATATGCGCAGCATGTGCTGCAGGTGGTTGCAACCGATGAAAATACCAAGGAATATGAATTTACGCTGGCCGACGGGCGTATGCTGCTGGAATCGACCTATCTAACACGCGGAGATAATGGGCAGGTTATAGGCAGGCTGTGGGTTTATAAGGACATAACGCAGGAGCGGCGTAACGCGGAGCAGTTGATCTATCTTGCAGAGCGCGACGCGCTCACCGGCTTGTATAACCGCCACCGTTTCCAGCAAGAACTGGGGCGCATGGTCGCAGAAGCGGAACGTCGAGGTTCCGCCTTGGGACTGCTGTTTTTTGACCTTGATGAATTCAAGCAAATAAACGATGCGTACGGCCATCGCGCCGGGGATGCGATACTTATCCGCGTTGCCGGTGAAGTCAATGCGCAAGTACGACGCAATGAAATCTTCAGCCGTTTGGGAGGCGATGAATTTGCGATTTTGGTCCCGGATGTAGTAGAAGACGAGCTGCGCGTCGTGGCTGAACGGATCGTGCGTTCCATATCGAATATCCGGCTGCAATACGAAGGTCATATCTTGCGCCTAAGCACCAGTCTGGGCATAGCGATGTTTCCCGATCATTCCGCGAACGCAGAGGAACTTGTGGCGCGTGCCGATGCGGCAATGTACCTCGCCAAAGAGGCCGGCAGAAACGCCTGGCGCGTGTACCGTCCCGACAGCGACAGCTCGCGGCAAATGCTGTCGCGCGTTGCCTGGAATGAGCGCATTGCTGACGCTTTGCACAACGACCAAATGTACTTCGATTTTCAGGGGGTATTTCGCGCCGCGGACGGCGGGCGTTCACATATTGAGACACTGTTGCGAATGAAGGACGAGACCGGCGGCGTAATCATGCCCGCGGCATTCATTCCGCTAGCGGAAAAAACCGATCTGATCCTGGAAATTGACCGTTGGGTAATCAATAAAATCATTACACTGCTCGCAAGTTCCCCGGCAGTTCCCGCGATCGCAGTGAACGTATCGGGACGGTCGCTCGCTGACCCGGATTTGCCGCTTTACATCGAGAGTACATTGCGCAGTTTGGATGTCGACCCAAGTCGGCTGATGATGGAGATAACCGAGGCGTCCGCGGTGGCAGATCTGCACGAAGCGCAGCGCTTCACCAAAGCCCTGCATCAAACCGGCTGTTTGGTCTGCCTGGATGATTTCGGAAGCGGTTTCTCTTCGTTTGCGTACCTCAGGCATTTGGACGTCGATATTGTGAAAATAGATGGCCTTTTTGTACGGAGTTTGCCCGATGATCAAGACAACCAGGTATTTGTCAAGGCCATCGTCGATGTGGCACGCGGCATGCATAAGACCACGGTAGCTGAATCCGTGGAGGATCTTAAGACCCTGGAAATATTGAAAGACTTTGGCGTGGACATGGTACAGGGATATTTTCTTGAGATGCCGCACTCCAACTTTGTGATGGACGAAAATGTCCTGCCGGATTCAAAAATAGTCAACAGCCGCGGGGACTAAAATGGCGAGAACGGTGAAGTGCGTCAAGCTGGGACGCGAGGCCGAGGGTCTGGACTATCTACCCTATCCCGGGGAGCTGGGAAAGCGTATTTTTGAGAACGTATCGAAAGAGGCGTGGAAGGTCTGGCTCGAACACCAAAAAATGCTGGTCAACGAGAACCGGCTGAACTTGGCTGATCCTAACGCCAGAAAATATCTCGCGGAGCAAATGGAGAAACATTTCTTCGGGACCGGTGCCGACGTCGCCGCCGGTTATGTGCCCCCAGGTCGAAGTAAGTAAGCTGTTCAGGTATAGGTTTTAACCCCGTCTGCGCTGCCTAGCAGCAGAACATCAGCGGGCCGCTTGGCGAAAATGCCGTTGCACACCATGCCCGTTATCTGATTGAGATTGGCCTCCAAATCGAGCGGGTTGAGAATCTGCATGCCGCGCACGTCAAGAAGGATATTGCCGTTGTCGGTCGTGAAGCCGATGCGTAGTTCGGGAAATCCGCCGAGTTTAACCAGCTCGCGCGCTACATAGCCTCGCGCCATCGGTATTACTTCGACCGGCAACGGAAACTTACCGAGCACGTCAACCAATTTGCTTTGGTCAGCAATGCATACGAATTTACGTGCCGTCGCGGCGACGATTTTTTCGCGCGTCAACGCGCCGCCCCCTCCTTTTATCATATGCAGATGCCGGGTGATCTCATCTGCTCCATCCACATAAACCGCCAGCTCATTCACACTGTTCAAATCCAGCACCGGAATGCCGAGGCCTTTCAATTTCTGTGCAGTAGCCACGGAACTCGCGACCGCGCCTTCGAGCTTGTGCTTGATCTTGGCGAGCTCGGCAATGAAGTAGTTTGTGGTCGAGCCGCTGCCAACGCCAACGGTGCAACCATCGGGCACATATTGAATAGCGGCGCGCGCTGCAGCCAGCTTTAATTCATCCTGGGTCATGTAGCAGGTCCCTAGTACACCCTTTGCTTAGAATACCCATAAGCGCTGCATTCCACAATTGGCGCACCGATAACACCGGCGCCCACTTCTTGTTTTTCGTCAATCCTGATACCCTTTCGCTTTGCCGATTAGTTTAACCACGATGCAAAAAGATTATCTGGAAAAAATTCTCGCATCCCGCGTCTATGAAGTAGCGCAGGAAACCCCCCTTGAACTCGCGCCCAATCTTTCGCGGCGAATGCACAACCGCCTGCTGCTCAAGCGCGAAGATGTACAGCAGGTATTTTCATTCAAGCTGCGCGGTGCCTACAACAAAATGGCGCAGCTTCCCAAAGCAGCGCTGAAGCGCGGTGTAATTGCGGCCTCCGCAGGCAACCACGCGCAAGGCGTGGCGCTTGCAGCGCAAAAGCTCGGCTGCAAAGCGATCATCGTCATGCCGGCGACTACGCCCCAGATCAAGGTACAGGCGGTGGCGGCGCGCGGCGCCGAGGTGGTTTTGCACGGCGATTCCTATGATGAGGCCTATTTTCACGCGCGCCAGCTGGAGCGCGCGCGCAAGCTTACGTTTGTTCACCCCTACGATGATCCAGACGTAATCGCCGGGCAGGGCACGATCGGCATGGAAATTTTGCGTCAATGGACGCGCCCGATCTACGCAATTTTTGTCGCGGTGGGCGGCGGAGGCCTGATTTCAGGAATCGCGGCGTATGTGAAACGATTGCGCCCGGAAATCAAAATTATCGGCGTACAGCCGGTGGATGCGGACGCGATGACGCGCTCGTTGAAGGCCGGCCGGCGTGTGAAACTCAGTCAAGTGGGTTTGTTCGCGGATGGTGTCGCGGTCAAGGAAGTAGGCAGCGAAACCTTCCGCCTGTGCCGAAAATACGTTGATAACATGGTGCTGGTGGATACTGACGCTGTTTGCGCGGCAATCAAGGACGTGTTCGAGGACACCCGCAGCATACTAGAACCCGCGGGCGCGCTGGCGATTGCCGGCGCCAAAGCGTACGCCGATCGGAGAAAGCTGAAAGACAAAACCCTGATTGCGGTCGCTTGCGGAGCCAACATGAATTTCGACCGACTGCGGTTTGTTGCGGAAAACGCAGAGCTTGGAGAAAAGCGAGAAGCAATTCTTGCCGTGACCATTCCCGAGCATCCCGGCAGTTTCAAGCAATTCTGTTCGCTGCTGGGCAAACGCAACATCACTGAGTTCAACTACCGTATCGCTGACCCAGAGGAAGCACACATTTTTGTCGGCATTCAGGTGCATGACAGCGAAGAAACCGCGAAACTGGTTACCCTGCTGGAGCGCCATCACCTGCGCACTCTGGATTTTTCCGACAACGAAATGGCCAAACTCCATGTTCGCCATCTCGTGGGCGGCCACGCGCTGCTTGCCGACAACGAGCTGCTTTACCGCTTTGAATTTCCGGAACGGCCCGGCGCGCTGATGAAGTTCCTGAACAGCATGCGTTCCGACTGGAACATCAGCCTTTTTCATTACCGCAACCATGGCGCCGATTACGGGCGCGTGCTGGTGGGAATGCAGGTACCCCCGCAAGAGATGGCGGAATTCCGCAGATTTCTCGGCAAGCTTGGCTACGCATATTGGGACGAATCACGCAACCCGGCGTACAAGCTGTTCTTGGGCTAAATAACCGGTTTAGTCTTGTTTGCCTCCGAAATAATCGTCGGCAAACTCGTGAACGTAACACGCCGGCGAGCTGTATTGCCCGGGCTCTGATTCTGGTCCATTTCTGGCGAGCAATTCGATTTTTCCGTCGCGTCGCCGGTAGACTCCGCGCTCGGTGACGATATAATCCATCGGAACATCGTAGGGCTGCGGCTCGATAGTTGTGACTCTAGCCAGCTCATACGCGATCCCGATGACGCAAGGGCGATTTTTCAGACTGGCCAGGGTTCGGTCGAAATAACCTCCGCCGTAGCCGAGGCGATGGCCCTGCTCGTCATACCCGTTCATTGGTACCAGTATGGTATCAGGCGTCAATTCTTGCGATTGCGCGGGGTAGGGAATGTCGTAGACACCCCTGGCCATGGGGACGCCGGGGTGCCATTCGCGAAAAATCATCGGCGTTTTTGGAGCCAAGACCACCGGCAAGGCGGTTACAGCACCGCGATTTCGCATCTCGCGCATCAGGAAGCGCGCGTCAAATTCATTTTGGTGCGGCCAGCAGAATGCGATCACGCCGTGCGCCAAATTGGGAAATGCGCGCTGCAAGTGGCTGTTGATGGCTTCGTTCCACGAGCGCCGATCCTCAGCAGCAACTGCGAGGCGCTTTGCAATTAGTTCGGCGCGCAGTTGCTTGCGCCAGACTTTGAGTTGAGCAGTATCCATTTAACGCACGACGCAATCCTGCTGTTAGAAAGGCGAGGCTGTGGTATCCTTAGGCCTCCAGTTGGCTGATACGCGGAATATAGCAGGAATGCAAAAGTCTTTGTTCGCGCTTTGCATTATTTTTTGGTCTGTCCTGCCGGTGCACGCGGACCAGGGAGAGGATTTCTTGGCCGCGCGCGAAGCGTATGTGGCGGGAAATATCGGCCGCCTCGACGCCTACGCCAAACGTCTGCAAGACTACGTTCTCGAGCCTTATGTCGCTTACTGGCAAATGCGCGCCCGGCTTGAGAGTGCTACCCCCGAGACCGTCAGTGCGTTTATCCTGCGCTACGACGACACATTGCTTGCCGACCGTTTACGTGGAGAATGGCTCAAAGTACTCGCCAAAAAGGACGAGTGGAATTTGTTTAGCGCAGAATTTCCTCTGCTCCTCAACGAAAGCGTAGAGCTGACCTGTTATGCGTTGCAGGGGCGGGAGCGTAATGACGACGGTACCGCCCTCCTTGAGGCGCGGGCGTTGTGGTTTTCAGCGCAAATTCAGCCGGACAGCTGCTATCCATTATTCGAAACCATGTTCAAGCGTAAGGTGCTTGGACCGGAAGACGTATGGCAACGCCTGCGTCTCGCGTTGGAAGCGGGCGACCTCGCTGCTGCAAAGCGCATCATCCAGTACTTACCGGTGAAAGAAGCGCCCAATCTTCGGCTCATCAAAAGCATCGCCGACAAGCCTGAGCGTTATCTGGCAAGACCCGACGATGACCTGAAAACGCGCGCGGGACGTGAACTCAGGCTGTTTGCCTTATATCGCTTAGCGCGCAGCGATCCACAGCAAGCGGCAGGTTACCTGCAAAAGCTTGAAGACCGGCTCAACGAGCAAGAGCGAGATTATGCCTGGGCGCAGATTGCTTGCAACGCAGCCCAAAAGCACGATCCCGATGCGCTTTCTTTGTACGGCGAAGTTCGGGCCGGGCTGCTTAACGATCAGCAGCTTGCCTGGAAAGCGCGCGCGGCACTGCTGACACAGAGGTGGGACACGCTGCTCGCAAGCATCGATGCCCTGTCACCGCTGGAACGCCGCCAACCGAACTGGCGTTACTGGGAGGCGCGCGCGCTTAGAGCTCTGGGAAAAAATATTGAAGCAGACGCGATTTTTCAGTCGCTGAGCAGCGAGCACCATTATTACGGGCAATTGGCAGCCGAGGAGCTGGGAAATGAATACCGGGCGCCCACTATTGCGTACCGGCCCAGCGAAGCGGAAGTTTCCGCGGTGGAGCAACTGCCCGGCATACAGCGCGCACTGGCCTTGTATCGGCTGGGTTTGCGTTATGAAGGGAATCTGGAATGGGAATGGGATATCCGCGACTTCGATGACAAGCAGCTGCTTGCCGCTGCGGAAGTGGCAAGGCGCAACGAGCTGTACGAACGCGCTATTTTCACTGCCAATAGAACGGTGCAGCTGCATGATTTCAGCATGCGCTATCTTGCTCCATACCGAAATCTGATGCAGGAGTATGTGCACCAGTCTAATCTCGACGAAGCGTGGCTGTATGGCATCATCCGCCAGGAAAGCCGGTTCTCCATCACGGCGCGTTCTAACGCTGGCGCGATCGGGCTGATGCAGCTCATGCCGGCAACCGCGCGATGGGTCGCTGCGCGCATCGGTGAAAAGGGCTTCCATCGCTCGCGGGTTGACGACTTGGATACCAACCTTAATCTGGGCACGTATTACCTGAAACACATACTGGACATTTGCGGCGGTCAGCTGGTGCTTGCTACAGCCGCCTATAACGCGGGGCCTACGCGCGCTCGCCAATGGAGCATGGATGTACCGATGGAAGGCGCGGTTTATGTGGAAAACATTCCCCTTAATGAAACGCGCGAGTACGTAAAAAACGTGTTGAGCAGCACGCTATATTACGCCAGTACCTTTGGCAAAGAAATTCCTTCGCTCAAAGCCCTGCTTGGCACTATTCCGCCGCGCTCGCAAGATCGAGCGATGCAGGTCGAAAGGTAGCGGGCGGCGGCGTATCTGTTTGATGGAGTTTGTTCGCGCAACGCATGCAGATCAACAAGGTTTGTGTCATAGGGGGCAGCGGGTTTGTGGGCGGGCATATTGCACACTTGCTTGCTGCACAGGGACGCCGTGTACGCGTACCGGCTCGCAACCGCGAGCGCGCCAAAGAACTCATCGTTCTGCCGACCGTCGATGTAGTCCAAGCCAACGTCCATGTTGATGACGAGCTTAAGCAAGCGCTTACTGGCATGGACGCGGCAATCAATCTGGTGGGTATTTTGCACGAGGAGCGCAACGGAGATTTCAAGCGGGTGCACGTCGAATTGCCGCAAAGGATCGCCAGAATTTGCGCTAGCTTGGGGGTGAAGCGCATGGTGCACATGAGTGCCCTAAAAGCGGATCCCAACGGGCCAAGCGCCTACCTTCGCTCCAAAGGCGAAGCGGAAGCTGCGCTCAAGCAAACGACCCAAGGCCCTCAGCTTAGCGTGTTTCGTCCTTCAGTGATATTCGGCCGGGAGGACAATTTTCTCAATTTGTTTGCCAAACTTTTGAAATACTTTCCGGTGCTGTTTCTCGGGAGCCCGCAGGCGCGGTTTCAGCCGGTTTTCGTGGAGGACGTGGCGCGCGCCATCGTGTTCAGCCTCGACCGGCTGGAGACCTTTGGCAAGAGTTATGATTTGTGCGGACCTAAGGTGTATACGCTGCGCGAACTGGTGGAATATGTGGCGCAAGTTACGGGGCAACGGCGCCGCATCATCGGCTTGAGCGATTCACTGTCGTACCTGCAGGCGTGGGCAATGGAACTTCTGCCGCAAGTAATGAGGAAAGAATTACCGCTGACTCGCGATAGCTACTATTCGATGAAAGTAGACAGCGTGTGTGATTGCGATTTTCCTGAAATTTTCGGATTCAAACCGGCGGCGCTGCAAGCCTTGGTGCCGCTGTATCTCACCGGCGGCACACCGCGCGAACGCTATCGCATGTTTCGTTTCAAGGCGCGGCGCTAAGGCGTGAGCCGGCTTGAATCGCATGGGCCAATGAAAATTTATGCGGTCGGCGGCGCAGTACGCGACGAACTTTTGGGTCTCAAAGTAACGGATCGCGATTACGTGGTGGTCGGCGCTACGCCGCGGGAAATGCTGCGTTTGGGCTTCAAGCCGGTAGGCAAGGATTTCCCGGTGTTTCTCCACCCCAGAAGCCATGAGGAATACGCTCTGGCGCGCACCGAACGCAAGACGGCCCGAGGCTACAAAGGGTTCAAGATTCACGCCGCCCCTGATGTCACGCTGGAGGACGATTTGGCGCGGCGCGATCTCACCATCAACGCCATCGCCAAGGATGAAAATGGGCGGACCATTGATCCGTATGGCGGCGTGAAAGACCTCAAGGCCGGCGTTTTGCGACATGTGAGTCCGGCTTTTGCTGAAGACCCGGTGCGCATTTTGCGAGTAGCGCGATTCGCGGCGCGCTTTGGTTTTCAGGTCGCCGGGGAAACGCTCGAACTGATGCGTAAAATGGTGCAAAACGGCGAAGTCGACGCGTTGATTGCTGAGCGTGTGTGGCAGGAGCTGGCGAAAGGCTTGATGGAAACGAAGCCCTCGCGCATGTTTGAAGTGCTGAGACAAAGCGGCGCACTCAGCAAAATTCTCCCGGAAATAGACCATTTGTTCGGTGTACCACAGCCTGCCGAATACCATCCGGAAATTGACACCGGGGTGCATATCATGCTGGTTGTCGACTATGCCGCGTCGAAGAATTTTTCGCTGCCGGTGCGCTTTGCCGCGCTGGTACACGATCTTGGCAAGGGCGTGACGCCGCGCAGCAAATGGCCTCACCATCCCGGCCATGAGGCGCGAAGCGAGGAGTTGGTAGAAAAACTCTGCAGGCGCATCAGGGTTCCTGCCGGTTGCCGCGATTTGGCGCTTCTCGCTGCCCGGCATCATGGCGAGGCACGGCGTGCGCGCGAGCTCAGGCCCGCGACAGTCATCCGGTTGCTTCAGGCGCTGGATGCATTCCGCAAGCCGAAGCGATTTGTCGAATTTCTTGAGGCCTGCAGCTGCGATTTTCACGGCCGTCCGGGGTTTGAAACCAAGCCATTTGCGCAAGCTGAAATCCTGCAACAGGCTTTGCATGCGGCGCAAAGCGTGAATGCGGGCGCAATAGCCAAGCGGCTGCGCAACCCTGCGCTAATTGCCGCCAAAGTGCGCGCGGCGCGAATTGCAGCGGTCAAAGACCAGTTGCAACAGGCTGTCGGAACCGCTGCCAAACTTGAAGCAATTAAAGCGCTTTAATTTCGATATGCCACGAGAGCACCGTGTTTAAACGCGTTTTGTACATTTTGCTTTTGCGGGCTCCCGCATTTGCGCTGGCGGATTCCACGAATGAGCCTGGAAAAAACCAGTAGCGACTTGAGGATCGCTTCAAGCAAGCCGACAAGGATCATGACGGCACGCTTACCATGGAAGAGCCCAAGGCCATCCCTTATGCGTGTAAAAATTTCCGTGCCATGCATAGCGACAAGGATGGCACCGTTTCCTTGGGTGAAATCCGCGCCCACGGGAAATCCCGAGAAAAAAACGCACAGCAGCGGGCCAGGGAGCAATTCAAAAAGGCCGATGAGGATCACGATGGCACGCTGACGCGAGAGGAAGCCAGGGCCATGCCCCACGTGTATCAAAACTTCGATGCCATAGACGCCGACAAGGACGCGACATTCACGCTTGAAGAAATCCACAGCTACATGCAAGCCAAAAGCGAGCAGAAGTCCACGAGTTCGCAGTCCGACTCATGGAATAACTAACCAAACGCCTGCGGAATCAATTCCCAGAGTCTCGTTATTTTTGAAACGCGAATCTCACGCGAAATAGTATCGCGAATGATAGATCTGTACACCTGGTCTACACCCAACGGTCGCAAGATTTCTATTATGCTGGAAGAGACTGGGCTCCCATATCGTGTGCATGCGGTTGATCTTTCCAAGCGCGAACAGTTCCAGCCGGAATTTATAGCGATCTCGCCGTCCGGCAAAATACCCGCCATTATCGACGAACAAGGACCGAACGGCGCCCCATACAGGATGTTCGAATCCGGCGCGATTTTGATTTACCTTGCGGAAAAAACCGGCAGGTTTCTGACGAATGCCGCGGTAGCGCGTTATGAGATTCTGCAGTGGCTGATGTTCCAAATGGGCAATGTCGGCCCGTTTTTTGGTCAGGCGCACCATTTCCTGCGTTTCGCGCCCGAGGCGGTGCCGTACGCCATCGAGCGCTACACCAATGAAACCGCCCGTCTATACGGTGTGCTGCAGCGCCGGCTTTCCGAGCACGAATATCTTGCGGGCGAATATTCGATCGCCGATATCGCAACTTTTCCGTGGGTCGCGCGCTTTGAGTGGCATAAAATCAGGCTGGAGAATTATCCAAGCGTGAAACGCTGGTTCGATATGATCGCCGCGCGCCCCGCAGTGCAGCGGGGCATGCAGGTGCCGGGCGCACCCTGAGCAGACACTGAGCGTTACTATGGCCGCAAGATTCGCGGCGCGCTCCAAGGCATCTATCAGTTCGCCCTGCTGTGGCGTTCCAGGAAATCGAGGATATCCTCGATCTTGAGTTCATGAGGATTCCGGGTTCTGCCCTTGACGACCCCCACCCACGCCATATTTTTCTGCATGCGTTCCACCACCTTGCGCCATTCTTTTGCGGTATGCCGCTTCGGATCGGGAAGCTCGTGGCATTGGGCGCAGGCTTCACTATAGGTCTGCCCCGAAATCGTGGTCTTGAGGTCCGGATATTGTGCCGGATTTATGGCATTTTGGCCGTATTTGCCCAGGTACGCGAGCAGCGAATCGAGTTCATGCTGCGACGGCGCTTTTACCCCTTCCATCAGCTCCTTCATTAGCGTGCCCATATTGCCTTCGCCGCGCATACGTCGGTCCATGCGATCCACCACCACCCGCCATCTTTCGGGCGTGTGCATATAAGGGCTGGGCAAGTAATGACACTGCACGCAATAACGCGTTAAAGCCTGCGCACCGGCAGAGTCCGGTTGCGGCAATTCCCTGGGGTCCGGGCCGGGCGGAAGTACGCGGCGCAGCATCAAGCCGTACGGACCTTGCTCCCATTTATTGACGGCGGCGCGGTCTTGCGGCGGCTCGATGGCCGTTGCCTGGCTAGCCGAAAATAGCAGCACTGCGAAGTACAAATAACAGCGATATAGGCTCACGATTGATTGCCGATCATGCGCGGCGCGTGCAAGTCACGGTGATTATATTGTGCTAACCTGCAAGGCGACCAGTTTTCAACAAATCCGGAGGGAGCATTCATGCCATCGACCGACCGTTACGACGCCATTATCGTCGGCACCGGACAATCTGGCAGCCCACTTGCAAGAGCCCTCGCGGGCGCCGGCTGGAAAACCGCAGTGATTGAACGCGAGCACGTCGGCGGTACCTGCATAAACGTCGGCTGCACGCCGACCAAGACCATGGTGGCGAGCGCGCGTATCGCGTATCTGGCGCGCGGCGCCGCGAGCTACGGAATCAACGCCGGGGACGTGAGCGTGGACATGGCTAAGATATACGCTCGGAAACAGGCGATCGTTGAACGTTTTCGCAGCGGCGGACAGGATAGGCTGAAAAAAACACCCAATCTAGAGCTCATTTTCGGCGCGGCGCGATTTAGTGATAGGCGCACGCTCGAGGTGCGTTTGAATAACGGTGGAAAGCTGGAAATGACAGCAGACAAAATCGTCATCAACACTGGAGGTTCACCCGCGCTGCCGCGTTTGCCCGGATTGAGAGAAGCTCAACCGCTGAATTCGTCCACCATCATGGAACTGCAGCATCTTCCGGAACATCTGCTGGTGCTGGGCGGAAGCTACGTCGGACTCGAGTTTGCGCAGATGTTCCGCCGCTTCGGCAGCCGCGTCACCATCATTCATCGCGGCGACCGGCTGCTCGAGCGCGACGATCCGGATGTCTCGGAGGAAGTGCGCCAGATCCTGCGCCAGGATGGCATTGAGATTGCGTTAAGCGCGCACGCCATGCAGATCTCCAAGCTGGCGAACGGCGGCGTTGAAGTGGTCAGCAAGGTGCACGATACAGAACAGACAGTTACGGGCTCGCACTTGCTTGCCGCACTGGGACGCGTGCCCAACACGCCTGACTTGAATCTCGGTGCAGCGGGAATCGAGACCGACAAACAGGGATACATCAAGGTCAACAACAAACTCGAAACCAGCGTTCCCGGCATTTTCGCCATTGGCGATGTCAAGGGCGGCCCCGCGTTCACGCATATTTCCTACGACGATTTTCGCATCCTACGATCGAACTGGCTGGAAGCCGGAAATTCCACGCTAGAGGGCCGGCTGGTGCCCAGCGCGATGTTCATTGATCCGCAGCTGGCGAGTGTGGGGCTCAGCGAGACCGAGGCGCGGGCCCAAGGCCGCAATTACCGGGTCGCGAAACTGCCGATGACGAGCGTGGCGCGGGCGATTGAGGTCGGTGAAACGCGGCTTCATGAAAGCGTTAGTCGATTCTGACACCGGACAGGTTCTCGGCTGCACAATACTGGGAATCGAGGGGGGTGAAGTCATGGCGGTGCTGCAAATGGCAATGATGGGGCGCGTACATTACGCGAAAATTAAGGAAGCAATTTTCGCCCACCCCACTCTCGCAGAAGCTCTCAATAATTTGTTCCTGACGTTGGAAGCGCGATTACTCAATGCCTGTACTGTCTCCTGACAGCCGACCACAGGAAACGGCATCGACCTCATGAACGGGAAAATCATTTTATCCTGGACAGGCGGCATGAAAAGCGTGCTAATGCTGCACCGGCTACTCGAGCAAGGCGAACATGAGGTCTTGGCACTGGTGGCTGCAATAGCCGCAGGCGAAAGCAAAGGCCGAATCGGCGACGTACCGCGCGCCCTGCTCGAAACGCAAGCCTGCGCTCTGGGTTTCCCGCTTTACATCTATGACGTGCCAAGCGGTGCCGACGATGCAGTGCGACAGAGAATATTTGGCGGACTGATGCTCCGGCTCAAACGCAGGAACGTGAACAGCGTCGCATTTGGCGGCATTTTTGCCGAGGACATGCGAGCATTCGCCGAGAGCCTGTCGAATAAGTACGGTATCCAGTGTCTTTTTCCGCTTTGGAAAAGCGACAGCCGCGCGCTTGCGAGCGAGTTCATGGAACTGGGATTTAAGGGTGTGGCCGTCGGCGTGGACGGCCGTACCCTTGATGCTTCATTCGCCGGCCGAGAGATCGACAGCGAATTTTTCAGGGAGTTACCCGGGAAGGTAGACCCTTGCGGCGAGAACAGCGAATTCACAAGCTTTATTTACGATGGTCCGCTATTCAAGGACCGGTTGCGGTTTGCCAAGGGCGCAGTGACACAGCAGGGCGGATTTTATTATTGCAATATGATCGAAGCATGAATATCGGGCGGTTGCGAAATATGCCAGCATACCATTCGCTTTCGCGTGCCCCAAAAGCGATCAACTGACACTCACAGCATGCGGCTTTTGTTTCCATTGGTAAAACCGACGAGAGTTTGGGAAATGCCTTTGCCCAAAGCCAGTGCTTTAAATAACTCCCCCATTTCAGCCGGACTGAGCAGCTTTTGGGCCACCGATGCCAAAGGCAGGTAGGCAGCATCGACAGGCGCGGTTTTACTCAAAATTTCCGTGATACCGCAATTAACCAGAAACTGAGCCTGGGTGGTGTATCCGAGCAGACGCAAGTTTCCGGCGCTCTCCACCAATGCGCTGAAATTAACATGGGAGGTTATGTCTTGCAGTCCCGGCAGGTAAAACGGATCGTCGTGTGCGCGCTGGCGGTAATGGCACATTAAGGTGCCGCGGTTGCGTTGCGGGTGATAATACTCCTGCGCGCCGAATCCATAATCCACTACGAGTATTACGCCCTGCTCCAGGAGCGCTGCAAGACTGTGCATCAAAACTCGTCCGGCAAGGTGAATTTCACTGATATAGTCCTCCGGCAGGTGCAGCTTTGATGCGGAGTCCAACAATTCTTCATGTTCGAGCAGGCGTTCTTTCCAGCTGAAACTTCCGTCTGCATAAGCGACGCCACGCTCGAAAATGGCCTGCCTGCGCCAAGCTACGACATGCACCGGAAGCGCGTCGAAGACCTCGTTCGCCAGGATCAGTCCGCCAAATTGCTGCGGCAATGTGTCGATCCATTTCACGCGCCGCGCAAGCTTTTCAGGAAGCGTACTGATCAACGCTTGCTGGCGGCTTCGCAGTTCGCCGCTCACCTCGAGTATCAAGTAATTCTCGGGAGCGACGTTCTGCTCTTCGAGCCCGCGCAGCAGGTCGCACGCAAGTTTCCCCGTTCCGGCTCCAAGTTCCAAAATATCTCCCGCAACAAGCGATAGCACCTGTGATGCTTGTCTCGATAAGCACTTGGCGAACAGCGGGGACATATCGGGGGCGGTGACAAAATCGCCTGCAATCCCAAATTTTTCCGCGCCTGCGCTGTAATAGCCGAGCCCCGGAGCGTACAGCGCTAGCTCCATATAGCGGGCAAAGGAAATCCAGCCGCCGCTCGCTGCAATTTCCTTGATCATCATATGCACCACACGTTCGCTGTGCTCCAATAGCTGCGCGCTGGGCTGTGGCAATGACGTCACGCGGGACTGATCAGGGAACAATGGGCAAGCGCTTACCGTCAGGAAATTGCTGTAAAATTCTGCTTATCAGCACCATCAGAATATAACGGAGAAACAGGGTGCAAGGCAAAGTCGTCCTGATCACCGGGGGAGCAAGGCGGGTGGGGGCAGCAATTTGCCGATACATGCACGCGCACGGCGCCAGCATCATGGTGCACTATCGCACTTCGGCAAAGGAAGCCCGCGCCCTGCAAGCGGAACTCAATCTTCAGCGCGCTGATTCGGTGGCGCTGGTCCAAGCAGATCTTCTAAATTTACCAATGCTTCCAAACTTGGTAGGCGATACCGTGAAACATTTTGGAAAACTGGACGTAGTAATCAATAACGCTTCCAGTTTTTTCCCCACGGCGGTAGGTGAAATCAATAACAAGGCCTGGGATGATCTTATCGGCACTAACCTGAAAGCGCCGCTGTTCCTGCTGCAGGCGGCGGCGGCGCAACTGAAAAAGAATCACGGCTGCATTGTCAACATTGTGGATATCCACGCAGAGCGGCCGATGAAAAATTACGTGGTGTACAGTACCGCGAAGGCCGGTCTGGTAAACCTGACACGTTCTCTGGCGCGCGAGCTCGCCCCTGAAGTTCGGGTAAACGGAGTGGCGCCGGGCGCAATCATCTGGCCTGAGGATGAAGCATGGTCTGACGAATTATCGCGCCAGCGCATTATCAACTCCACGCTTTTAAAGCGGGTCGGGGAACCAGAAGACATCGCGAAGGCGGTCTATTTCCTGATTGCCGACGCGCCTTACATCACCGGACAAATCATTGCTGTCGACGGCGGCAGGAGTATCAATATATGAGCAAACTTCAGGTCTCGCCCTTAACGGTTCGCTACGCGTCGCTTGCGCCGCTCACCCGCCTCTGGGCTCAGTTGCTCAGTGTTGTCGCGCATTGACCAATGGCGGGAGCATAGCCATGCCAAATATCACGAGTCGCGAATTTGCGGAGCAGGGCCAAATATGCATGCTGAACCGATCAAACCACCGCGCTCCTTGCTGAGTCTGGCCGGCCAAGCCATCGCCGACTACGCCATGATACGCCCGGGCGATCGCGTGTTACTCGGGCTTTCCGGTGGCAAGGACAGTTTGTCGCTGTTGCATGTATTACTTAATCTCAAGAACAAGTCGCCTGTGAAATTTGACCTGGCTGCCGCGACTGTGGATCCACAGTCGCCGGAATATCATCCGGAACCGCTCAAGGCCTTAATGAAGAAACTGGGGGTTACGTATTTTTATGAAAGTTATCCGGTACTGGAGCTTGCTAAACTAAAAATGGGCAACGATTCATTTTGCGCATTTTGCTCGCGCATGCGGCGCGGCATGCTGTACGGGGCGGCTCGACGCGAAGGCTATAACGTGCTGGCGCTGGCTCAACATCTGGATGACCTTGCCGAAACTTTCATGATGAGCGCGATGTTCGGGGGAAAGCTGCGCACCATGCGCGCGCATTATGTCAACGAAGATGGGGATGTCCGGGTGATTCGCCCTTTTATTTACGTGCGCGAGCGCCAGACGGCAGCGTTCGCCAAGAGTGCAGGTCTGCCGGTTATAGCCGAAAACTGCCCGGCGTGTTTTGCCATGCCCATGCAGCGCTGGCAAATGAAGCAGAGGTTGGCGCAGTTCGAGGCGGCCAACAGCAAAATATTCGCCAATTTGCTCACTGCCATGCGGCCGCTGCTCACGGCAACACGGGCGGATGACTAGGGCGGGTCAATTGATTCGGCTATTCGCGTGGTGCAGCGGTTACAGCGTGCAATAAAAAGAATTGAGCCCCGAATCAACATAACTTCGCGAAAAGAGCCGTTAGCTGCGCCGTCGTGGCCGGTACTCCAGCAACGCTCCGGCCTTGCGCTCCATTGCATCGCGGCGGTACAGGAGACGCACTTGTTTGCTGGTGACAAGCGGATAGTGCCGGATTCCATCTAATAGTTTGGGAATATCCCAGCAATTGCTACCGTTGGTCACCCAAACCCGCGGGTCTATGGTGCGCAGATTGAAAGCCCGAGAGTAACTACGCAGCGTAAGCTCGCCTCTCTTGTTAGCGTACTCATGAAAGTAAGACATCGAAAGCTCGCGCAGTGTCCGATACACCGGATTGCGATAGCGCAATTGCGCATGATTGGACTTTGAAATCGCACCCCAATAGTCGCCGCGGCGAAACAGCGCGACAACATGATCGAAATCACGCGCGGCCTTGAGATCCAGCAATAATGGGGGTTCGCCGTGAATCCACAGAGCGCAAGCCGCAAGCATGGCCCCCTCGAGGCAATGTGCATGGCGTCGCGTCAGAACCTGGCGCACCGAAAGACAGGTGTCCCCGTTGCGCTCGAAGTTTATGCGAAGCCCATTGACAAAATTCTGTATTTTGTGCGGCGTGGAAAGCCTGCTAAGGATGGCGTACTCAGCTCTTGTTAAGCCGAGGTCCAGGCGGCGCGCGGTACGCATTTTCATTCAATCGATCCCCACTTTAGATGCGAGTGCTCACTTACGATTTTCAAGCTCGGGCTCGAGGGCTCTTACAAAGCGTGCGGACAGCTCAGGTGTGTCCCACACTTGTCAAGATTCTCCGCCAGCGCTTAGCCCGGCGCGTCCTGACGCGCTACACGCGCAGAATGAGTGTTGGACATCAGCGCAGGGGAGCTGCCCTGCGTATTTAGATTTGCAAGTGTCTCCAATACCAGCGGCAGTCCATAGGGTTCGTAACGCGCCCCCCGCCAATTATTTGGCCTACGCAAATGCGCAAACCCAGCGGGGGCAACCAGTTTTGCTGCTGTTCCTTCACCTGTATCCAGGCGCCCTGACTCGCGACAATTTCCACCGTGCTTGGTTCGGGCGGGATGGGATTGGTCTTGGCGTTGGTGAATGGCGCGTCCTCAAGTTCGGTGCGGAGCAACGTGTAGCCGTATTCCGCGAACAATAAAAAAGCGCAAGCATAATCCACTCACCCCGTCTGTCAACTTATTTGGGCTCAAACAGGTTGACTTTCTGCGCACGCCTTTGACTCGATAAGTTCCGGGCCGGCATAGTCAAACGCCCGGCTCGAGTAGCTTGCGCTGTCGCTGCAAACCAGGATCCGCCTCACGTCCTTGGCGCGGCTTTCGATATTTCGATAAGCCCGCGGGGTGACGGGATTGCCAATGACCGTGAAACCCAGCATTTGACCGCTCGGCAATCGCACGGTTTGCCCCCAGTCAATTAACCGCTTGACTGCGCGCGGATCCAGAATTCGCTTGAGAATGTGCAGTACATGCTCGCCCGCCCTAGGTTCTTTAAGCGGCGAATCAAGCGTGGATGCGGACACTGGAAAATAGCCATCGCAACGCCATCAAGCATCGCCAACGCAATGAGGTTAAAAAAATCCTCCAAGCAATGCCGCATGCGACATGGGTTACAAACCCAGACGCTGCCAGATTGTGGTGGTAAGACCGGCCTGGTTCAGCGTATAGAAGTGCAGGCCTGGCGCACCGGCGGAGAGCAGATGGTCGCAGAGTTGAGTGACAATATCGAGACCGAAGGCGCGGATGGAAGCGGTATCGTCGCCAAAACCTTCCAGCTTCTTGCGAATCCAGCGCGGAATTTCCGCGCCGCAGTTATCCGAAAAGCGCGCAAGCTGAGCGAACTTGTTAATAGGCATGATGCCGGGGACAATCGGAATATTGAGTCCCGAAGCTTCGCATGCGTCGACAAATGCATAGTAGCTGTCCGCATTAAAAAAATACTGGGTGATTGCGGAATCGGCTCCTGCTTCAATCTTGCGTTTGAAATTTCGGATGTCTTCCTGGGCAGAGCGCGCCTGGGGGTGGAATTCAGGATAGCAGGCTACTTCGATGTGGAACGCATTCCCGTATTCCTTGCGGATGAATTCCACCAATTCGTTGGCGTAGCGGAATTCCCCAGTCGACGCCATGCCGGAAGGCAGGTCACCGCGCAACGCGACGATGCGCTTGATTCCGATGGCGCGGTACTGGTCAAGGACCGAGCGGATCGTTTGCCGCGCAGAACTGATGCATGAGATATGCGGTGCCGCATTTAAGCCCTCGCGCTGGATTTCCAGCACCGTCTCCAGCGTGCGGTCGCGGGTTGAGCCTCCAGCACCGAAGGTTACCGAAAAGAATTCCGGCTTAAGCTGCGCGAGCTGCTTGCGGGTTGCGCGCAGTTTTTCCACTCCTTGCGGCGTCTGTGGTGGAAAAAATTCGAAACTAAACATGCGGGGAAATTGTTTTTGCGATTGCATCTTTTACCCCGACGGCGGGAAGAAGCGGAGATAAGCGATTTATGTCAGGCTTTGCAGCGGCCCAAAATTAATAACGATAATGTTCGGGCTTGAACGGACCACCCTTGTTGACACCGATGTATCTGGCCTGCTGTTCGGTAAGTTCGGTGAGTTTGGCGCCGACTTTATTTAAATGCAGCCGCGCTACCCTCTCGTCCAAATGCTTGGGCAGCACGTAAACTTTTCTCTCGTACTTCGCACCGTGCTGCCACAACTCTATCTGGGCCATCACTTGGTTGGTGAAGGAGTTGGACATTACGAAGCTGGGATGCCCGGTGGCGCACCCCAAATTCACAAGTCTTCCCTCGGCGAGCACGATGAGGCGCTTGCCGTCCGGAAAAATAACATGATCTACCTGCGGTTTGATGTTTTCCCACTTGTACTGGCGCAGTGATGCAATGTCAATTTCCGAATCAAAATGGCCGATGTTGCAGACGATTGCGTTATGTTTCATTCGTTTCATATGCTCGTGGGTGATGACATGGAAGTTGCCGGTGGCAGTGACGAAAATATCGGCCTTGTCGGCTGCATCCTCCATCGTCACCACGCTGTACCCCGCCATCATCGCTTGCAACGCGCAAATAGGATCAATTTCGGTAATCCAAACTCTCGCCCCGAGGCCGCCGAGTGACTGCGCACAACCCTTGCCTACGTCGCCGTAGCCGCAGATTAACGCTATTTTGCCTGCGATCATAACGTCGGTAGCACGTTTGATGCCATCCACCAGCGATTCGCGGCAGCCGTACAGGTTGTCGAATTTGGATTTGGTTACCGAGTCATTGACATTGATTGCAGTGAAAGGCAGGCGTCCTTCCTTCTGCATCTGATATAGGCGCTTGACGCCGGTCGTGGTTTCTTCAGTCACACCCTTGATATTCGCCAAAGCCCTACCGTACCAGCCCGGCTTGGCTTCAAGCCGCTTTTTTATTGATGCAAACAAGGCACGTTCTTCGTCGCTCGCCGGTTTGGCGATGACTGAAGGATCTTTTTCCGCTTGCGCACCTAGCACGACCAGCAGCGTGGCATCGCCGCCGTCATCCAAGATCATGTTCGGAAAACCACCGTCGCCCCACTCAAAAAGCCGGTGCGTGAATTCCCAGTATTCATCCAGCGATTCGCCTTTGAAAGCGAACACCGGCGTGCCTGCGGCTGCCATCGCCGCCGCCGCGTGATCCTGCGTGGAATAGATGTTACATGAAGCCCAGCGCACCTGTGCACCGAGGATTTTCAGCGTCTCAATCAACACTGCAGTCTGAATAGTCATGTGCAAAGACCCTGCAATGCGTGCGTTTTTCAGCGGCTGCTGCGCGCGAAATTCCTCGCGCACCGTCATCAGTCCAGGCATCTCGGTTTCAGCAATTGCGATTTCCTTGCGGCCCCACGAGGCCAGCGAAAGATCCGCAACCCGGTAATCGGTGAATCCGGAATCAAGTACCGCGCTCATTCGGTCTGCTCCTTGCCATGCGTGCCGCACTGCGTGCTAAGCCACCTGGGTTTCAAGTGTGCGGCCGGCATCCATCCGCAGCAGTTCGACTTTGTCGGTGTACTCCCAGGTAAATTCAGGTTCGTCACGGCCGAAGTGTCCGTAGGCAGCGGTCTTGTGATATATGGGGCGCAATAGATCGAGCGCATGGATAATCCCTTTCGGGCGCAGGTCAAAATGTGCCTGGATAAGCTTAATGATTTTGTCGTCGCTAATCGTGCCGGTGCCAAACGTATTGACCGCCAGCGACACGGGACGTGCCATGCCAATTGCATAAGCGACTTGTACCAAGCATTTGCTTGCAAGCTTTGCCGCCACGATGTTTTTTGCCACGTAGCGCGCGGCGTAAGCAGCAGAACGGTCTACTTTCGAAGGGTCCTTGCCGGAAAATGCGCCACCGCCGTGCGGCGCTGCGCCGCCGTAAGTATCAACGATAATCTTGCGCCCGGTAAGCCCCGCATCGCCCATCGGCCCGCCGATTACGAAACGCCCCGTGGGATTAACCAGGTAGCGCGTATCTTTGAGCATGGCTTTGGGCAGCACCGGCTTGATGATTTCCTCGACAACCGCTTCACAGACGCGCGGGTGTTCAATGTCTGGCGCGTGTTGCGTGGAAAGCACGACGGTATCAATTAGCTTCGGCTTGTTGTCGACGTAGCGAATTGTGATCTGCGATTTGGCATCGGGTCTTAGCCACGGGAGCCGTCCGTCACGGCGTACCTCTGCTTGACGCTCCACCAGTCGGTGTGCCAGATAAATTGGCATGGGCATCAGCGCCGGCGTTTCGTCGCAAGCATATCCGAACATCAGTCCCTGGTCGCCCGCGCCCTGTTCCAGATCCAGCCCATGTCCTTCATCAACGCCCTGGGCGATGTCGCCGGACTGTTTGCCGAATGAAGCAAGCACCGAACAGCTCCGATAGTCGAAGCCAATTTCCGAGCTGTCGTAGCCGATGCGTTTCACGGTTTGGCGGGCTACAGCATTGTAGTCGACAGTTGCGTGCGTTGTTATCTCCCCGGCCATCAGCACCAGGCCAGTCGTAACCAGCGTCTCACAAGCTACCCGCGCGCGCGGGTCCTGAGCTATGATAGCGTCCAAAACGGCGTCCGACACTTGATCCGCGATCTTGTCTGGGTGCCCTTCCGAAACTGATTCGGAAGTAAACAGGTATTCATTCATGGTGATCTCTTTATCCGCTCCGCCGATAAAAGGATTTCTAGGATACCAAATAAGCCTCAATAACGAAAGACGATTTCCCTCTGTATTCGCGTCGCGATGGGCGATCTTTGGGTTAGCGGCAAGCGTTAGACGGTGGGAAAAATGATAGTTCGAATCGGCGTCGCTCTCGTGTGGCTCTTACACTTTCTGCCTCTTCGAGTTTTGGCCAAGCTTGGTGAGTGGACAGGCGTGTTGTTGCTTAGGCTCGGGCATGAACGGCGTGAGGTCGCGCGCACCAACTTGCGGCTGTGTTTCCCGCAATTGAGCGAGGAACGACGGGAGTACATATTACGCAGACATTTTCGCGCGTTTGGACGCAATCTTCTGGAACATGGCATTCTGTGGTGGTCATCGCGCGAGCGAATTAAAAAACTGGTGCGCATCGAAGGCCTGGAAAATTGGCAGGCGGCTAAGGATAAACCGGTTATCTGGCTGGCGCCGCATTTCGTCGGCCTTGATATGGGCGGTTCGCGTCTTCACGCAGAATTCTCAGGGATCTCCATGTATAGTCAGCAGAAACATTCACTGGTGAACGCGTTGCTTCTGCACGGGCGGACGCGTTTCGGTGGCTCCATATTGGTTTCACGCCACGAAGGGATACGCCCGGTGATCAAGGCATTACACGATGGCGTGCCATTCTATTACCTTCCTGACATGGATTACGGGCCGCGTGAATCGCTGTTTGTGCCCTTCTTCGGTGTGCCGGCCGCAACGATTCCGACCCTATCGCGGCTGGCGCGCATAACCGGTGCCAAAGTCGTGCCGTGCGTTACGCGCCAGCTTCAGGGTGGCGAGGGCTACGTTCTCAAATTTTATCCGGCGTGGGACCATTTCCCGGGTGCGAGTATCGAAGACGATACCCGGCGCATGAATGCGTTTATCGAACAGCGTGTGTTGGAGATGCCGGAGCAATATTTCTGGTTGCACAAGCGCTTTAAGACGCGTCCTCAGGGAGAATCAAAGCCTTATTAAATTAATACTAAAAATCTATATCGGCGCGCAGTTCTGTCCATCAATAACAGCATTTCCAGAATTCGTGATGTTGAATCCTGTTATTCTTGCGAGAGCATGTCGGCACTCGCTAATTTTGTATGTCGGAGGTCGTGGCAGACGAGGACAAACCCGGTTTTCCCTTGGTCTAAGACGCCGGGCCAAGTGCCGTGAATTGCTTCGATTTGTCGCTAAATGCTCATAAAATTCACTAAAATGCAAGGATTGGGCAATGACTTCGTTGTTTTAGACGGGATTTCACAACGTATTGCCCTTTCTTCCGATCAGATCTCCAAAATGGCGGACCGCCATTTTGGCGTCGGTTGCGACCAGGTCCTGTTAGTTGAAAGAGCTGTTCGTGAAGACGCTGATTTCAGATATCGGATTTTCAATGCCGACGGCGTCGAGGTCGAACAATGCGGTAACGGTGCGCGTTGCTTTCTGCGCTTTGTGCTGGAAAAGGGGCTTACGCATAAACGGGAGCTTCGTGTTGAAACGGCAAGCGGAATCATTGTTCCCCGCATGGATGACGGTGACAACGTGATAGTAAACATGGGTGTGCCCCGCTTCGCGCCTGAAGAAATTCCGTTCAAAGCGAAGAAGCGTGCACTAACTTACTCGCTCTCCGTTAAAAACCGGCGGGTTGAGATCAATGCGTTATCCATGGGTAACCCGCATGCAGTACAGGTCGTGAAAAACGTGGATACGGCGCCAGTGTCGAGCCAAGGGCCCCTGATTGAAAAGCACGTGCGCTTTCCAGAGAAGGCAAATGCCGGTTATATGCAGGTTGTAAATCGCCGCCGCGTCAAGCTCAGGGTATACGAACGCGGAGTAGGCGAGACACTTTCCTGCGGCAGCGGAGCCTGCGCGGCGGTAGTTGCCGGAATTCAGCGTGGGCGGCTCGACAACTCCGTGGTCGTGGAAACGCGGGGAGGAGAACTTAGCGTGCGGTGGGACGGTGAGGGAAAGCCGGTCTGGATGTCCGCAGGCGCGGCAACGGTATTTGAAGGCATTATTGATATCTAGAAAACCTTTGATTAAGTCCCGCGCGGCGGCAACCTCGGCTTTGCGGCGCGAAATAGGCGACGTGAGGCGCCGCCAATAGACACAATCCTACGCAAACGCAGCGAGGAAGCAGGGCGCAGGGACAAACCTCGCAATGTTTGGGTTGCGGTAAAATGTGACGTTTGCGTCGTGCTCGCCGGAGTGTGGAGCGTCATGACGCGCGACCGTGGAGGCGAACGCCGGTCCGCCCAAGCCAACGCAAAATAGGGAGCTGTAGCCCGCTTGGCTGCACAGCTTCGCAAGCACCTCGCTGCGCGGGGCCTCGTCGTAGTCCAAGCCAAGCGCTTCGTCGCGCCGCGCACCCATTCGCATTTGGCCAGCAACGCGGATCACGAAGGACTTATTAGAAGTTCCCTAAGAAAGGATGAGAATGAAAACAAGACCAGCGGAGGTTGCGGCTTACCTCGAGGCGCATCCGGAATTTTTCGAGGAATATGCAGATCTTCTCGCCGACATTTATATTCCGCATCCGCACGGCGGGCGGGCCATCCCGATCAGCGAGCGGCAGATTCTGACTCTGCGCGAAAGGAATCACCAGCTCGAGGCAAAGCTCAGAGAGTTGATCCAGTTCGGCGAAGAAAACGACGCCATTGGCGAGCGCGTGCACCGCATCACACTTGCATTGGTTAATGCCCGCAGTCTGGAATCGCTGCTGCACTCAATTTATTTCAACCTGCGCGAGGATTTCGCTGTACCCCATGTAGCTCTTCGGCTCTGGGGGGTCAACGCCACTCGGCAATTGCCCGAGTTCAGCCCGATAAGTGAAAAGTTGCGAGTTTTTTCCGGGACGCTGACCAACCCCCATTGCTGTGCTCAATTTGAAGGCGCAGACTGGTTCGGTGAGGACGGGCCCAGACTGCGCTCGTTTGCGTTGGTCCCGCTTCGGTCCGAGCAGGTGTTTGGTTTGATCGCGCTCGCAAGTGAAGATGCCAAGCGGTTCTATCCAGAAATGGGTACGCTGTATTTAAAACGGCTGGGTGAACTGATCGCGGCTGCCGTGATGCGCTACTTGACCTAAGGAGCAGGAAGTGAAAACAGAGGGCGCGCCGCATGTTGAATGCCCGGTGAATGATCATCTCAAGCGCTATTTATCGCACCTTGCAACCGAGCGGCGCCTGAGCCGCCATACCTGTGACAATTATGCACGCGATATTAACGCGTTGCTTGAGCTTGCCGGCACGACGCCGCTCGAGAGTTTGCAGGCTGCGCATATCCGGCGCTACATAGCGCAGCTACACAATGGCGGTTTAAGCGGTAAGACACTTGCGCGCATGCTTTCTGCGTGGCGCGGATATTACCGTTATTTGGCGCGTGACCGCGATCTTGCACACAATCCTTGCCAAGGTCTACGCGCACCGAAATCTGCAAAACGCCTGCCTCACGCACTCTCCCCCGACGAAGCGAGCCGCCTGGTGGACATACCGGTGCAACTAACGCAGGACTTGCGCGACAAGGCGATTCTGGAACTGTTTTATTCTTCCGGTCTGCGTTTGAGCGAGCTGTGCGGGCTGCGGGTGGAAGACCTAAGCCTTGAGGACGCCACAGTGCGCGTTACGGGCAAAGGCAACAAAACCCGCATCGTGCCGGTCGGCAGTCACGCCATCGCCGCCATACGTGCCTGGCTTGAAGCGCGTAATACGTCGATCTGCAGCCACGGCGTGTTGTTTCCGGGCAAAAATGGCGCTCCGCTCAGTCAGCGCGCCATTCAATATTGCGTGAGGCGATGGGCATTAAAGCAGTGCGTTACGGGCAACGTGCATCCGCACGTATTGCGCCATTCGTTTGCTTCGCACGTGTTGCAATCGAGCGGTGATCTGCGCGCGGTGCAGGAAATGCTCGGACATGCAAGCATTTCGACGACCCAGGTTTACACCCACCTGGACTTTCAGCACCTCGCCAAAGCCTACGACAAAGCTCATCCGCGCGCAAAAAAGAGATCGTGACCCGCTGTCGCTTTGTTCCATGCCTAAACTGATTTTGAAAGCGGGGCGGGAGAAATCACTTTTGCGTCGCCATCCATGGATCTTTTCAGGCGCGGTTGAGCGAATGCAGGGTACACCCGAATCCGGCGATACCGTTGAAGTCGTTACTGCAAAGGGAAAATTCCTAGCCCATGCGGCCTACAGTGCGCATTCTCAAATCGCGGCGCGCGTTTGGGATTGGAACCGCGACAGCCGCATCGACGCGGAATTTTTTCATAGCCGCTTGAGCCGCGCGCTGGCCGAGCGTAGCGCGCTGGTTCACGAAACCAATGCGATGCGTTTGGTACACGGTGAATCGGATGGTCTGCCCGGCCTGGTCCTCGATTGTTACGGTGACACCTTGATCATGCAGGTATTAAGTGCAGGCGCCGAACGCTGGTATCAAACCTGCGCCGATATTGCACTGGAATTGACCGGCGCAGCGCGCGTATTCGAACGGTCGGACGCGGAAGTCAGGCACCTTGAAGGCTTGCTCCCCAGGGTAGGAGTGCTGCGGGGTTCGACACCTCCGCCGCGCATCAAAGTCGATGAAGGACGGCTGCAATTCTGGGTCGACGTAAAAAGCGGTCAGAAAACCGGTTTTTATCTCGATCAGCGGGTCAACCGGGCGCGGGTTGGCGAATTTGCCCGGGATAAGGAAGTGCTGGACTGTTTCTGCCATAGCGGCGGTTTTGCTTTGCACGCGCTCGCCAACGGCGCCAAGTCTATTTTAGCCGTGGATTCCTCTGAGGAAGCGCTGCAACTTGCGCGCGCTAATTGCGATTTGAACAATGCGCCGCAGGCTAAAACAGTATGGCGCAAAGGCGATGTTTTTGAAAAGCTCCGAAGCCTGCGCGACGAGGCGAGGCAATTCGATCTGGTTATACTCGATCCCCCGAAGTTTGCGCCAACTGCTGCGCATGTTGGAAAAGCAGCCCGCGCGTACAAGGACATTAATTTGCTAGCCTTCAAACTGCTACGGCCGGGCGGCTTGCTCGCAACATTTTCCTGCTCCGGCGGTATTTCCGCCGAACTATTTCAGAAAATAATTGCTGGCGCCGCGCTCGATGCGGGTGCCGAAGCCCAAATCGTAGAATTTTTCTTTGCGGGGCCCGATCATCCGGTGGCTCTAAATTTTCCGGAAGGTCTGTATCTGAAAGGCTTGCTGTGCCGCATTTCGGACTAAACGTGTGGGTTGCGGCTCATTTTGCTATGGACGCAGCATTGCAAATCAAAAAACCGCAGGCGCACAAAATTACTTGTTTCCGGTACTCCGCATTGCCCTAGTGAAATGGGCTGAATTTTACGTCGCTATCTAATGAATATGCTGTACGCGTATTTTTCTTGATAAGTGCGCTGATGGGTTTGACGTATAGTCTGCGACCGCCAAGACCAGCGAAAACGAGTCGATCCAAAAAACGGGAATTTCGAGCCGAGTTGACCGTGCCCTGCGCTTGTGAAACGGCATATGGCCGCCTCTGTGCATGGAGTCGGCAAAGAACCGGCTGAAAAACGTAATGCCCGGGTTCATCGCTGCTATAATATTGGGCGAGTAAATTGATCCTCCAGATCCGGTACACGGTCTTTGCGCAGGCGATCAGGTCGCCTTGACGAATATAATTCGCGCTGCGAAGAGAATGCCGCAGTTTGAGGCGATACCAAATTATTTTTCGTAATCGGAATCGAGATATAGAATTCTGCAAGCATTACCCACGGGCTCCTCAATACAAAATATCCAATTACAAAATGTATCGCTATTGCCTAATTTTTGCCGCTTGCGTTGTGAGTGGCGCTGTCTTCGCGAAAGGGCTCGAATTAGACAAACCCGCGCCACAAATTGAGGGGGTCATGATTAACGGCAAACCGTTTAAGCTGAGCGATTACAACGGAAAGGTGGTGCTCGTTAATTTTTGGGCCAGCTGGTGTGATCCGTGTCGCGAGGAGATGCCCGCAATTGATGCTTTTTACCGAAAATATCGCGACAGGGGGTTTGAAGTCATCGCCATAAGCATGGATACCGATGACGACCTGCCGAAAGTTCAGAAAGTCATGCAAGCATTCAGTTTCCCCGCGATGATGCAATCCGAGACTGAAATGGACGGTTACGGCCGCGTCTGGAGGATACCCATAACAGTAGTAATCGATCGTGCCGGCATCGTGCGGCGCAATGGCTTCGAGGGCGATCCAGTGCTAATGAATTCCAAAATCCTTGAGGATACCGTCGCGCCTCTCATCGCAAAGTAACATTTAATGCTTTGCTCAAAATGAGAAGCGGGTCCCGAGCGAAATTACGTACCGGGGGGCCAGCTGAACGCCGGTCAGATCCTGATATATCGGCAGTTGCACGAATCCGTAAACCGCGACTTTCTTGGTGACCGGTGCAAAGAACCCGGGGCTTACGTATACCAGCGTGCCCCCGGTGCTGACCGTGTCTGCAAGGGCTCCGGAATCCGTTGCAACGTGTCTAAAGTTGATCTGAAGCTGGGGCGTAACGTAGGCAAACGCAAAGTAATTCACGCCGGCACTTAGATTCACTGAATTGCCCGGCCGGTACTCGGCCCGACTTTCAACAGCCACCTGGTAAGCGACCGAGCCGAAGTAACCCCAATTCTGGCTTAAGGAATCATGATAGTAAGAACCAACGATGATGTCGGTCGACCCAGTGCCCGGTTGTAAGCCCGGGTCTATTAAAGTCGTACCATCGTCAGCGACGTTGTTGTAACTGCCGGTGGGCAGTTTTATTCCCAGCTGGATACCCCAATTTTTGCTTGGCAATAACCCTTGATAGCGCCCCACAATCTTTACATCGCCGAAACTGGAGGTGTGAGAAACGTAGGCGCCATCGCCCGGCGTGATCCCGTCCGTATCGGTACCCAGCGTGGCGTGATCTCTATCAATGTAGGGTATTTGAACATTGATACCCCAAGTGGAGTTTGGAGCGTAATCCAACCCAAGCGTAAAATATTCATTCTTGGTATACAGTTCCACCTCATAGCCTTCTTTCCCAGCTACAGTCGGCGAAATGGTGCCCGTACCGCTTCGGAGTTGGTTTTGATTCAGGTAATCAAATCTGAAGTCAACTTTAAATCCGGTCGAAGTAATAATCCCCTGGCTCTGAAAATCCGAACTCAGAGTGCAACCGCAGCTTGCGCACGCAAATACTTTAGCGGGTGAGAAAGCAAACGAAAACAAGAACACCAGAATGGTGTTTCTTACGGTCTTGCCTGAAAGCAACATGAACCCTCCTTGCAATTCCCAATGACCGCACGACGTCATAAATGCGGCCCAGCCGATACCGGGTGTCTGCTTTAAAACTTGGCTTTAGTCAAAAACTGGAGGGGCTTGAGATAGATAGGCAGGCGCAGGCCGGGAGGCCGCCGCCATCATTGGAACGACTGTCGGCCGATCTTCGGCAAAAACTTCCGGTCCGGCAGCCAAATCCAGAGTTATACCAATGCCGGGCTGCGAAGTGCTCGCCGAACACCATGCGCAACGAATCGGGTGCTTGGTGTGGGGCTTGCTCGGCAGCGACGGCTCGTCGAGCACAATAGTTTTCAGCCCGGAAAAGGTGCAAATTTGCGCGAGCACGGCGGGCTGCGCCCGATATCGGAACGCGGCAAGCGCAGGCGACAGCGCGCTGAACATTACCGCGAACAGCGCGATCGCGGCGACGCGTTTGCGATCGATATGGCGCAACATGGCGGTAGGGATTCTACGGCAGCAGCAAATGAGGGTCAATCGGAAGCACCCGCTGACTCGCTATATTGCAGCTGACCCTGCCTTGCATGCCCCGCGGATCCATATTGTTTGTATTTTTCATGTCCAGCATATCGTTTTTCTTCAGGCTCATCGCCCACGATATGAGCCGCAGCATGTCGTGCAAAGGTGATTGCTTTGCCAAGACTTGCTCCGAGAGCTTCATCAGTACGTTGAAGGACGAGCTTGTTCATCATTTACGCCCTGAGACCCGAGAGGAGCCTAAGAGCGTCGTCCTTGAGTACTTCGAGGTGTTTTATAATCGACAACGGCCACAGCAGGCGCTCGACTAGGTGTTGCCATCGAGTTAGAACGACGCACCACTGCTTCATGAATTACTTTCCATGAAACCCGGTACCCCACAGATTTTTTATCAGTGGTCTTTAATTTTCGCTTGGCAAGCGGGCCGTGAACTTTTTTTACTGTTCTTACCGGATTGAAAGCAGCGGCTTGAAGCCGAGATTCGCCCCGAGCGAATCTGCCGCACGCTGCGCCTCGCTGCGATTGGCATAAGGACCCGCATGCACCCGAAACAATCCGCCTTTCGCGAAAAGTGAGAGCGTTTCGTTAAGACCGGCAAGCTGCACGCGCAGCCGTGCCAGAAACTGTTCGGCGTTGGATTTCGAAGCGAACGCGCCAAGCTGTAGATAGATACCGCCTGCTTCAGCGGAGGCCGGCACCACCTGAGCGGGAGCGGCTGTCGGCGGCGGGTCGGGCTCGGCAGGTTTTGGCGCTTGTGCCATTAGCGTTTCACTCCCGGGCAGCACGCTATCGATTTCAACCATGCCGCTGCCTTGAGCGGCAATGCCTAGCTTGTACGCGGCCGCATAGGAGAGGTCCATGATGCGCCCGCCGTAGAAAGGCCCGCGGTCATTGACGCGCACAATGACCGATTTGTTGTTACTTAAGTTGGTGACCCGGGCATAACTGGGAATCGGTAAGATGGGATGCGCCGCTGTCATCGCATACATATCGTAAGGCTCTCCCGACGCGGTTCTCTGGCCCTGGAATTTTCTGCCGTACCACGAAGCAATCCCGCGGGCCTTATAAGGAACGACACGGGTCTCGGGAACAAAAGTTTTGCCGAGCACTGTGTACGGGCGGTTCGCATATTTGTTTAGTGGCTCAACACGCGGTCTCGCGTCGGGAAGCGAAGCGAGATTGGAGGGCGGATTATCGCCCGGGCCATCTCCGAGATAATAACCGTTTCCCGATGGGCGCGTCGGAGCGCTGCCACATGCGGCGAGACCAAGCGCCAGAACGGACACACACAATAAGCGAAGAGAAGAGCTAATAGGTACAGGCTTTTGTTTCCACCTTTTTCTCTTCACCCGGTACACCTCGCAAGTTCAGGTTTTAACCAATTTCTTGTGTGTCTCAATGCTCATCAAAATACCAAAGCCCAGGCAGATTGTCACCAGAGCCGTTCCGCCGTAGCTTACCAGCGGCAAGGGAACTCCGACTACCGGAAGAATTCCGCTCACCATCGCCATATTGACAAAGGCGTAGGTGAAGAATGTAAGGGTAACAGCTCCTGCCATGAGCCGGGCGAAAAGAGTCGAGGCATTGGATGCGATAATCAAGCCACGGCCAATGACGAGCATGTACAGGACCAGCAGCACGAGATTTCCGAGCAATCCGAATTCTTCGCTGAATACCGCGAACACGAAATCAGTGTGACGTGCAGGCAAAAATTCCAAATGCGACTGCGTGCCGTTCAACCAACCCTTACCGGTAACTCCGCCCGAGCCCACCGCAATCGTGGATTGAATAGTGTGATAGCCGGCGCCTAATGGGTCTGTCGACGGATCCAGCAGCGTGAGAATCCGCTGCCGCTGGTAATCGCGTAGCACCGACCACAGTACCGGCAGACTGGCGAGTCCCAGCACTAGGAAGGTCAGCATGATACGCCAACTCAATCCGGCCAGAAACAGCACGTAGAAACCGGAAGCCGCTATCAGTATCGCCGTCCCCAGATCCGGCTGGCGGACAATCAGGGCCACTGGGACCAGCAGCAACAACGTCGCTACAACATAATTTTTTAATCGTAGCGCGGCTTCGTGCTTGTCGAAATACCAGGCAAGCATTAGAGGTACAGCAATTTTCATGATTTCGGCGGGCTGGACTCGGGTCACTCCAACATGTAACCAGCGCCTTGCGCCGTTGACTACGTCGCCAAACAGAGCGACCGCAATCAGTAGCAGGATTCCCGCGACATACATCGGCACCGACAGGCGCATCAGATTCTGGGGAGAGATTTGGGATACCGCCCACATTACGCCAAGCGCAATCAACATGCTCAAAAGTTGGTTGCTGGTTTTGGCAAGATCCTGTCCGGTGGCGCTGTACAGCACGAACAATCCGAGCAACATCAGTATGCAGACTGCCCCGAGCAGAAAGCCGTCTATGTGCGCGGTGACATAGAGCCATAGGCGCTTAATCATTGGATTCCTGTTTTACGCTGGGACTCGGCAGAGAATTTTGCGGCCGCTTACCTAGCAAATAAAAGTCCAAGACCTCGCGCGCCAGAGGCGCCGCGGTACTGGCGCCGTGGCCGCCATTTTCCACAATTACCGCAAGTGCAATCTGCGGATTATCCGCTGGCGCGTAAGCGATGAACAAAGCATGGTCGCGCTGTCGCTCAGCAACTTTTTTCTCGTCGTATTTCTCGTTTTGTTTAAAAGCGATGACCTGAGCGGTTCCAGTCTTGCCGGCAATCGGGTAGGCGCTGTTTGCACCGGCGCGAGCTGCGGTGCCGCCCGGACGGGTCACATCAACCAAGGCTTTTTGAACAAGAGCCAAATTAGCCGGTTTGAGATTAAGGTCGTACAGCACCTCGCTTGCAATACTTTTTAATTGGCCGGTCCTGCTGTCTTGAATATAGCGCACTAGATGCGGACGAAAAGCGATGCCGTTGTTGGCGATCAGGGCCATGGCATTGGCAAGCTGCAACGGAGTAACCAAGTCATAGCCTTGGCCGATGCCCACGCTCACTGTATCACCCGCAAACCATTTTTCCCTGTAGCGTTTTAGCTTCCATTCCTCCGAAGGCAACAGACCTGTCCCTTCGCCTTCAACATCAATCCCGGTTTTTTGGCCCAGGCCGAAACGGCTGATGAAACTATGAATATTTTCTATTCCAAGATCGTAGGCAAGGCCGTAATAATAAGTATCGCACGACTCCACCAGCGATTTGTGTAAGTCCACCCAACCGTGGCCGCCGGCTTTCCAATCTCGATAGCGGTGGGTACTGCCGGGCAGGGTGAAGTATCCGGGGTCGAAAATACTGTACTGCGGAGTACGCTTGTTGAGTTCGAGTCCGGCAAGCGCCAGGAACGGCTTGAAAGTCGAGCCGGGCGGATATTGACCGTCCAGCGCACGGTTGGTAAGCGGTTTGTCCGGCGAATTATTCAATGCATCCCAGTTTTGCGGGTCGATGCCGTCGACGAACAGGTTGGGATCAAAGCCTGGCTTGCTCACGAATGCCAACACCCCTCCGCTGGACGGTTCAATTGCCACCAGCGCGCCACGATTGTTGCCGAATGCTTTATCGGCGAATTCCTGAAGCCGCGCGTCGAGCGTAAGCAGCAAATTATCGCCGGAAATCGGCGGGATACGACTCAGAGTGCGTACCACGCGCCCGTTGGCGTCAATTTCCACCTGCTCAAATCCGGTTTTCCCGTGCAGCTGCATTTCATAGCTCTGCTCGATTCCGGATTTGCCGATGTATTCCGTGCCGCGGTAATTTGCGAGCTCTCCTTTTTCCTCCAACCAATCCATGTCATCATCATTGATCCTGCTGATGTAACCGATGACATGCGACGTCATCGCACCGAGGGGATAATGCCGAAACAGGCGCGCCTTGATATCAACAGCCGGGAAACGGTAGTGGTTCGCCGCAAACCGCGCCACCTCGACGTCGTTTAGTCGCGTGCGTATCGGCAAGCTCTCGAGGTTCTTGGTTTGTTCCATGAGCTTGCGGAATCGCTTGCGATCTTTGGGCGTGATTTCCACGACACTGTTAAGTTGGTTGATAAGCTCGTCGAGGTCGTCCACCTTGGATGGAGTAATTTCCAAAGTGTATGCGGGAAAATTGTTCGCCAGTACCACGCCATTATGGTCGAGAATCAGGCCGCGGTTGGGTACAACAGGTAGAATCGAAATACGGTTATTCTCGGCAAGTGTACTGTAATAATCGTGCTGTATTACTTGCAGATAATAAAACCGCGCGAACAGCAAAAAAAACAGCAGAAGTCCGGCGCCGGCAGCAATCGCGAGGCGGAACCTGAAGTGCTGCAGTTCGCGCTGCTGGTTCTTGAGCTCGATGTCGCCGTTCATACCTGGTCGGGTTCAGGCTTGAGCCGCAGCACTACCGCCAGCAGGGCTGAAAGCGCGGGCCATAAAAGAGACCCGGTCACGCTGCTCAAAAAATACCCCCATCCGATAAATTCTGCCCCACTGTAAACTTTGACCAGCAGGATTGCGAGCTGTGAAATGAGCAATAATGAAAGCACATGCCAAACTTGCTCGCGTGGGCTAAACACCAGGGCGCGGCGGCGCACAATTATTGCAAGGTAGACAAGTAAGGAGTAGGCAAAAGCGTGTTCCCCCAGCAATGTAGCGTCCGCCACGTCCATGAGCAGCCCCATTCCCCACGCGGTGCCGAACCCCACTTTGCGCGGCCAATGCATGCACCAGTAAAGCAGGATTAATGCTACAAAGTCAGGTCTGATGAGCAGCCCAAAGCCCGACCATGGCAACAGGTTAAGGAATAACGCGATCGCGAGGGAGAGGACGATGACGCTGGTCTTTACCGGAAGCAGAATTTCCTGTGCTTGTGCAGCTTGACTGGGCATTAGTTACCTCTCTTATTTTTTTTGGTCTTGGCCTGGCTTTTGGCTGAGGGGTCTGCTATTTTTGTTTCGGGACCTTGGTTTGGCGACGTTAACACCAATACTTGCCGGTACTTGTTCACCCCTGCGCTGGGCGTGCAGAAGATGCGAGCAAACGCGTAAGCAGCATTGCGTTCAATTCTGGAAACTACCGCGACCGGCAGTCCATATGGATACGTTCCATCGATGCCCGATGTGACGAGTTGGTCACCTGTTTGAATATCGGCATTGACTGGCATATAGCGCAGTTCCAGTCCCCCGGGTTCGCCCGCGCCAAACATCACCGCCCGCAGACCGTTGCGCACCACCTCTACGGGCACTGTCTGGTCCTTGTCGGTAACCAACGTGACTTCGCTCACGAATGGGTACGCGCGTGTTACTTGGCCGATGACTCCAAGATTATCCACCACTGCTTGACCGGGCCGGATTCCGTCCTGCCTGCCCTTATCAATGACAATGCGGCGCGAAAACAAGTCATGGCCGGAGTAAAGAATTTCCGCCAGCGCCGCGCTATCTTGAAGACTATCGCGCGCCTTGAGCAGCCGCCGCAACTGATTATTTTCCTCTTCGAGCGCTTGATAACGTTGTAGCTGCCCGGCATTTAGCAGTTCCTGCTGTTTGAGCTTGGAATTTTCGTCCATCAGGTTGGATTGGGTCGCGAAAAAATCGCTTACACGACCCAAAATCAGGCTTGGCGCAGTGGCGAGTTTTTGCAAAGGATAGATGACGACCGACAGCGAGAGCCGGAATGTTTCCAGGTATTTGAAGCGGGCATCGGAAACGAACAGCAGCAGGGATAGCAGCGTGAAAAAAACGAGTCGTGCGAAAGGGCTGGGACCGCGTCTAAAAAGAGGCGGAAGCTGAGTGTCCATCAGTTTCGAGCTATGTGTTTTGAATCCCCCATCGGTTATACGCCAAAGTTTGCGTAAAATTTAATATGAAACGCGGAACTCGAAGTTGGGCCGAACATTAATCCTCTGCAAAAATGTTGCTCAATTTGTCCATTCTTTCCAGCGCCCGTCCCGAGCCGCGCACCACGCAGGTTAACGGATCGTCGGCAACGATCACCGGCAATCCGGTTTCTTCCATCAGCAGGCGGTCAAGCTCGCGCAGCAGCGCACTGCCGCCGGTCAACACCATGCCTTTTTCCGCGATATCCGCGCCAAGTTCCGGAGGAGTTTGTTCAAGGGCAGATTTGACTGCACTGACGATTGCGTTTAACGGATCGGTTAGCGCCTCCAGAATTTCATTGCTGGAAATGGTAAAGCTCCTGGGAATGCCTTCCGCTAAGTTACGTCCTTTGACTTCCATTTCACGCACCTCGCTGCCCGGGAAGGCCGAGCCGATTTCCTTTTTTATCAGTTCAGCCGTGGTTTCCCCAATCAGCATGCCGTAGTTGCGGCGTATGTAGCTGATGATTGCGTCGTCGAATTTGTCGCCGCCCACGCGTACCGAACCCGCGTAGACAATTCCGCCGAGCGAAACTACGCCGACTTCGGTCGTCCCGCCGCCGATATCCACCACCATCGATCCGGTTGCCTCTGCGATTGGCAGGTCAGCGCCGATTGCTGCCGCCATCGGCTCTTCAATAAGGTATACCTTGCTGGCACCCGCTCCGATCGCTGATTCCCGAATTGCGCGGCGTTCAACCTGGGTAGACCCGCAGGGAACGCTGACGATGATGCGCGGAGAAAGACTGAACAATCGAGAGTCGTACGCTTTCTTGATGAAGAGTTTGAGCATCTGCTCAGTTATCGTGAAATCGGCAATGACGCCGTCTTTCATGGGGCGTATCGCGGTGATGTTACCGGGCGTGCGCCCGAGCATTTGCTTGGCTGCCAAGCCCACTTCCTGGATGACCTTTTTCCCATTCGGTCCGCCTTCCTGGCGGATGGCTACCACTGAGGGTTCATTGAGCACGATTCCTTTGCCGCGCACGTAGATCAGAGTATTGGCAGTTCCCAGGTCTATCGCCAGGTCGTTTGAAAAATAGCTATTTAAGAATCCGAACATGTGAGAAATTCCATTTTATAAAGGTGAGAGCTCCGACCGAATAAATTATAATACTCTATTATGCTTGAAGATTTAAAGGTTTAAAAGGCCGTATTCCGCATATATTTCGGAGAAAAGGCGTCCTCGCGCTAAACCTATGGGTAACCAAAATAGGCCTCTGTCCCTAGACGATGTCAAACGCATCGCGTACTTGGCACGTATTGCAATCGACAGCTCCGAGGCGGCTGCGATGCTCAAACAGCTGTCTGGAATTTTTGCGCTCATCCAAAAAATGCAGGTGGTGGATACCGCGGGCATCGAGCCCATGTCGCACGCCCAGGATGTGGTATTACGATTGCGCGACGACGTCGTAACCGAATCCGATCAGCACGAGTTATTTCAATCCGTCGCGCCCAAGGTGCAAGCAGGCTTGTATCTTGTTCCCAAGGTCATAGAGTGAATTATTGAACCAGCGACCGGCCGTTTACTTTCGCTTAGGTCCTTTCGCAAAATTATTGCATGCTTAACTACAGTCTAAAGCAACTCTCCGACCTGGTTGCATCGAAAAACATTTCCAGTGTGGAACTCACCCAAGAATTTCTCCGACGCATCGAAAAGCTCAACCCGCATTACAACGCATTTATAACCGTTAATGAAGAAGCGAGCTTGGAGCAGGCGCACGCTGCCGATTCCAGGATCGCGCAAGGCCTGGGACAGCCGTTAACGGGCATTCCCATTGCCCAAAAAGACATCTTCTGCGCCAAGGGATGGCGAACCACCTGTGGCTCGAAAATCCTTTCCAATTTCGTTGCGCCTTACGATGCGCATGTAGTAGAGCGCTTTAACGGTACTGGCATGGTGAACCTGGGCAAAACCAACATGGATGAATTCGCGATGGGTTCCTCCAACGAGACTTCTTTCTACGGTCCGGTGAAAAATCCCTGGGATGCGCAAACGGTACCGGGTGGCAGTTCCGGCGGTTCAGCGTGCGCGGTTGCGGCGCGCATGGCGCCGGCAGCGATTGGCACCGACACCGGAGGATCGATTCGCCAGCCCGCAGCTCTTTGTGGAATCTCAGGAATAAAGCCAACGTACGGTGTAGTATCGCGATACGGAATGATTGCTTTTGCGTCCAGCCTGGATCAGGGCGGTCCGATGGCAAAAAGCGCGGAAGATCTCGCGCTAATGTTGAACGTCATGGCCGGATTCGACGAGCGTGATTCCACGAGCCTGAACCGTCCTCCAGAAGATTACACTCGCGACCTGACCAAGCCGCTGAGCGGGCTCAAAATCGGTTTACCGCGTGAATATTTTGCACAAGGTTTGAGCGAGGACGTGGCGCGGGCGGTGGAGGCTGCCATAGGACAATATCAAAAACTCGGCGCGTCCACGGTCGAAATCTCGCTCCCCAACACCAAGCTTTCGATACCGGTGTATTACGTGCTTGCTCCCGCGGAAGCATCATCCAATCTCTCGCGCTATGACGGCGTGCGTTACGGCTACCGCGCGCCGCAATACGATGATCTCCTCGACATGTACTGCAAGACCCGCGCCCAGGGCTTCGGCTCCGAAGTGAAACGCCGGATACTTATCGGTACCTATGTGTTGTCGCACGGTTATTACGATGCCTATTACCTTAAGGCACAGAAGCTGCGGCGGCTCATCGCGCGGGATTTCGCGCAGGCTTTTGAAACGTGCGATGTCATCATGGGACCGACCAGCCCAACGACTGCGTTTAATTTAGGCGAAAAATCGGGCGACCCGGTGCAAATGTATCTTTCCGACATTTACACAATCGGGGTAAACCTCGCAGGCCTCCCGGGCATGTCAATTCCTTGCGGCTTCGGCACTAGGAAACTTCCTGTGGGCTTGCATATCATTGGCAAATATTTCAGTGAGGCGCGGATGCTGAATATCGCCCACCAGTACCAGTTGGCGACCGATTGGCATGACCGTATGCCTGAAGGGATCTGATGTGAACTGGGAAGTCGTGATCGGGCTTGAAACACACGTGCAGCTATTGACCAAGTCCAAAATTTTCTCTGGCGCATCTACTGCATTTGGCGAGGCGCCCAACACCCAAGCGTGCGCAGTGGATATTGCATTGCCCGGTGTGCTCCCGGTACTGAACAAGGCTGCTGTGGAAAAAGCTATCATGTTCGGCTTGGCGGTTGATGCAAAGATCAACCGACGCTCGGTATTTGCACGCAAGAATTATTTTTATCCGGATTTGCCCAAGGGTTACCAGATCAGCCAGTACGAAATTCCCATCGTGCAGGGCGGGCAATTGCCGATTGAAATTGACGGCGTCAAAAAAACCGTGCGGCTGACTCGTGCGCATCTGGAAGAAGATGCTGGCAAATCGCTGCACGAAAATTTCAAGGATATGTCTGGGATTGATCTAAACCGCGCCGGCACCCCGCTTCTCGAAATTGTTTCGGAACCCGATATGCGGTCAGCCGAAGAAGCTGTTGCCTATGTTCAAAAGCTCCACAAATTGGTGGTTGATTACCAGATTTGTGACGGCAACATGCAGGAAGGTTCTTTTCGTTTCGACGCTAACGTATCGGTGCGCAGGAAAGGTTCCGACAAACTCGGCACCCGCTGCGAAATCAAGAACCTCAACTCATTCCGCTTTCTTGAGCACGCAATTGAATACGAGGCTGCGCGGCAGATTGAAATTCTGCAAGACGGTGGCGTGATCGAGCAGGAAACCCGGCTCTACGATCCGGACAAGAACGAAACGCGCTCAATGCGTACCAAAGAGGAAGCGCACGACTACCGCTACTTTCCAGATCCCGACCTGCTGCCGCTTGAGGTCTCGGAATCGTGGATAGAGCGAGTCCGCGCCTCAATGCCTAAGAGTCAGGAAGAGAGGGAAGCTGAAATCAGACAGTTTCCAGAAATACCCGAGTATCAGGTTATTCAGCATGCTGCAACTCCCCAATCAACGGTCTTTGCGTCGACTACGTTTGCCATCGTGCCACCAGCAGATAGGCCGAATGTTTCGAACCTAATTTTGGGTCCGCTCAGCGCCCTGCTCAAGCAAGAGCATCGCGACATTGAAGACAGTAAAGTGTCTCCGGAACAAATCAAGGCACTTTGGGAGCCTGTTTCCAACAAAACTATATCAAATACAACCGCAGTAAGCGTCGTGCTGCCTGCACTGTGGCATGGAGAGGGCTCGGTTGAGGAGATTATCGAAAAGCGCGGACTGAAGCAGATCAGCGACTCTGCGGCAATCGAGAAAATCGTCGATGAGGTGCTTGCCGCAAACGCAAAGCAGGTCGCGGATTATCGAGCTGGAAAAGAAAAGGCTTTCAATTCACTTGTTGGCCAGGTAATGAAAGCAACCCAGGGCAAGGCGAATCCTCAACAAGTAAATGAAATATTGAAACGTAAACTGGCGAGTTAAGGCGGAAATTTTATTTTTTGACGCCGGCTTGAGCGGCGGGTTGGGTCAGCTCGATGTAGCGCTTCTTGTCATCTTCAAAGCGCGCGCGCATGTCGTCGGCGTCGCTGCGTTTTTGCACGATAGCCACCTCAAGGTCTTGCTTGTTCTTTTCCAGTATCTCAATGTCGCCGCGTAATGTGTCGGGCACTGGCTGTTTTTCTCGTTCATAAGCTGCGAGATTTTTGCGACTCGCGTCTAATTGATCTTCCACGGATTTTAGCTGCGCTTCGGAATCTTTGATTACCTTCTCGATTTGCCCCAGATTGCGGTCGCGCGCAAGATCAATTTCTTCGACGCTCGAGTAAGTTCCCAGCAAAATCGCGTCCCTGCGATTCTCTTCTGTCCTTTTTTTACGCTTTGCTATCTCTTCGTCTCGGGCCTTGATTTGTTCCGGTGTCAGCGCGGCATCATTCTTCTTGATGACCACGCCCCGTTTGTTCAACTCTTCATTAGGACGGTTTTCGTATTCCGGGGGAATGGTATCACCATAGTGGGTGACGCCGTTTTCATCCACCCATTTATACATTACGGCAAATGCCGGAGCGCCGAGTATGACTGAGAACAGCAGCAAGGCTGCGTAGGACATTATGCACAATAATCTAAGCTGCATTTGCGTCGACACCATATATTTGGCGGTACTTCCGCACCGCTAGCAAATTATGGACCATCTCTTCCCTGGTTTGAAGGTAATTAAGCACGTCGTCCAGTGTGATGATGCTGATGACGGGGAGATCATATTTCAGCTTTACCTCCTGGACCGCCGATAGCTCGCCGCTGCCTCGCTCCATTCGGTCCAGAGCAATCGCCAGGCAACAGGGCGTTGCCCGATTTGCGCGAATGAGTTGCACCGAATCGCGCACCGACGTGCCTGCGGAAATTACATCGTCAACGATCAATACCCGTCCGTTCAGCGTCGCCCCGATCAAGGCGCCGCCTTCACCGTGATCCTTGACTTCCTTGCGGTTAAAGCAAAACGGCACATTATGACCATTTTGGGCAAGCGCGATGGCAGTACCCACGACCAGCGGAATGCCTTTGTAGGCGGGTCCAAACAGGACGTCAAACTGTACCTTAGCGGAGAGTATGGCTTTGGCGTAAAATTGCGCAAGCCCAAAAAGCGATTCGCCATCATGAAACGAACCGGCATTGAAGAAATATGGCGATAAACGTCCGGCTCGGGTTTTGAATTCACCAAAGCGCAGCACATTTTTGCTTACCGCGAAGCGGATGAATTCCTGTCTGAAGTCGGACATTCCAAGGCGCTTAACAAGCCAATCGACGACCGCATAATGTTACGCATAATCACATTAAACCTCAACGGAATCCGGTCAGCTGTTACCAAGGGATTTCTCCGCTGGCTTGTAAAATCTCAAGGTGACATTGTTTGCCTGCAAGAAATAAAAGCGCAAGCAAAGGACATGCCGCGCCAGACGCTTAACCCCGCGCGCTACAACGGATGGTTCCACTACGCGGAGAAGAAGGGTTACAGCGGCGTGGGAATGTACTGCGCGCCCGAGCCGGATAAGGTAATCACTGGACTGGGCATTGCCGACATAGATTCAGAAGGAAGATATCTGCGCTGCGATTTCGGAAATTTAAGTGTGGTCTCTGTTTATCTTCCGTCCGGTTCGAGTTCGGAAGATCGGCAGGCCGTGAAGTTCAGCTTCATGCGCAGGTTTTTTCCGCACCTGCGCGAGATCGCCGAGAGCGGTCGTGAATTTGTTTTATGTGGTGACTGGAACATTGCGCACAAGGAAATCGACTTGAAAAACTGGCGCGGAAATCAAAAAAATTCAGGATTTCTTCCCGAGGAACGCGCATGGCTTACACGTGTATTCGACGAACTCCACCTGGTGGACGTATTTAGGGTTTTGAATAAACAGCCGGAACAATACACGTGGTGGTCGAACCGCGGCCAGGCATGGGCCAAGAATGTAGGATGGCGCATCGACTACCATATAGCTACGCCGGGAATCGCAAGCAAGGCGAAGCGGGTAAGCATCTATAAAAGCAGGCGCTTCTCAGACCATGCGCCGCTTACCATCGATTACGATTACCGACTTTAATCAACCGTATTGAAAATCGTGGGGTCATCGTCTAAAAACGGCAACGCCTATCTTGAGATCTTTCGCAACCCTCGTATTGCGGTAGTGTTCTTGTTCGGATTTTCTTCGGGGCTCCCGCTTGCACTGACAGGTAGCACCTTACAGGCGTGGCTGGCAGTTTCCAACGTTGATATCCAAACCATTGCCTGGTTTTCCTGGATCGGCGTGCCTTATCTCGTTAAGTTTCTATGGTCGCCGCTCATGGATCGCTTCGTACCGCCGTGGCTTGGACGCCGGCGCGGCTGGATGCTGGCAACCCAGCTCGGATTGGCACTCGGCATCGTTGCCATGGGCCTGACTTCTCCTGAGCGCTCGCTGTTGCTGTTGGGGTTGATCGCGCTGTACGTGGCGCTTGCATCCGCATCGCAAGACATCGTAGTGGACGCCTACCGTACTGACCTGTTGAACCCGTCCGAACGCGGCATGGGCGCGGCGGTAAGTGTGCTCGGTTATCGGGTTGCGATATTGGTGTCAGGTGGAGTCGCTTTGGTTCTTGCCGACCAAATCGGCTGGCGAGTCACTTATTTTCTGATGGCGCTCGTTATGGGTGTAGGTGTATTGACTTCGCTGTTTGCACCCGAGCCGCAAACGCCGGCCGCAACACCGCGTACTTTGCAAGCCGCTGTCGTGGAACCGCTTAAGGATTTTTTCTCGCGAGAGGGCGCACTGCTGTTGCTACTTTTAATAATACTTTACAAATTTGGCGACGCCTTGGCATCAACCCTTACCACCGCATTTCTTATACGCGGCGTCGGCTTTTCGCCAACCGAGGTCGGAGTGATCAACAAAGGACTGGGGCTTGCAGCGCTGCTGATCGGGGCGCTGATTGGAGGAATGCTGCTCACGCGCATGAGCCTTTACCGCGCGCTGATGTGGTTCGGCTGGCTTCAGGCAATATCCTGTCTCTCGTTTATGTTTCTTGCTTGGGCGGGTAAGAGCTACCCTTGGCTGGTTTTTGCGGTGGGGTTTGAGAATTTTGCGAGCGGCATGGGTACTGCGGCATTTGTCGCGTTCGCCATGAGCCTATGCAACCACAGTTATAGCGCGACCCAGTACGCGCTGCTCTCGGCTCTAGCATCGCTTGGACGGGTACTGTTCGGGCCGATTACGGGGGAAACTGTGGTGCTCCTGGGCTGGCCGAAATTCTTTTTTATTACCTTTATTGCTGCATTGCCCGGCCTGTGGCTGCTCTGGCTGCTGCGCAAGCAGATTCCAGTCATCGAAAAAAGGGACAGCTAGTTTATTACGCTCCTTTCTCAAAACGGTACACGGCGATGCTCCCTAGCAGGTTGGGAAACAGCTTAACTACGTTTTTTCCTGTTATCACTACCCGTTCCAGGATTCGTATTGCGTGTTCCGCGCAAAAAGCCTCAAAATCATCAATGGTGCATAAGTGCACGTTGGGTGTATCGTACCACTGGTACGGAAGATTCTTGGACACCGGCATGCGGCCGAAGAACACCTGCCAACGCGCGCGCCAGTAGCCGAAATTAGGAAATGTAACAACGCCCTCGCGTCCCACGCGCAATATTTCCTTTACAATGCGCTCGGTATGGCGCATCGCCTGCAACGTCTGCGACAGGATCACGTAATCAAAAGAATTCGACTCGAACCCGGAAAGCCCGGTTTCAAGGTCATTTTGTATCACATTTACTCCGTTCCGGACGCTCGCGAGAATGCTGGCGTCATCAATTTCGACACCGTAGCCGCGTACTGAGAGCGATTGCTTGAGATAGCGGAGCAGCGCACCGTCCCCGCAGCCGAGATCCAGAACTTTCGAGCCGGGCCTGATCCATGTGGCTACGGCGGCAAAATCAGTACGTTCCTTCAGCGCCGGATCATGCAGAATTGTTTCGTCGAGTTCGACGCTCATATCTTGATGTTGTCGAAATAGGCACGCAGCAGCGCGTGGTAGTGAGGGTCGTCAAGCAAGAACGCGTCGTGCCCGTGCTGCGCATTGATTTCCGCGTAGCTTACCTCGAGATCGTTGTCGAGCAAAGCCTTCACAATTTCCCTGGATCGCGCGGGAGGAAAGCGCCAGTCCGAGGTGAAGGAAGCAACAAAAAATCCGGCCCTGGCGCGCTTAAGTGCCGCGGCAAGATCGCCGTTGTAGTTATGCGCGGGGTCGAAATAATCCAGCGCCTTGGTCATCAACAAATAAGTATTGGCATCAAAGCGCGAGGCAAACTTCTCACCCTGATGGCGCAAGTAGGATTCCACTTCGAATTCGATATCAAAATGGAAATTGTACGTTCCCGAACGCAGCGCGCGGCCAAATTTCTCCATCATGACATCGTCAGACAGATAAGTAATGTGCCCGAGCATGCGCGCCACGCTTAAACCGTTTTTGGGCATCACGCCGTACGCGTAATAATTTCCACCATGAAAATCCGGATCGGTCATGATGGCTTGACGCGCCACCTCACTAAACGCGATGTTCTGCGCCGAGAGTTTGGGCGCCGCAGCAATTACCAGCGCATGACGCATGCGATCAGGGTAGCTAAGCGTCCATTGCAAAGCCTGCATCGCGCCCAGGCTGCCGCCGATACTCCCCGCGAAACAATCAATACCGATATAGTCGGCAAGCCGCGCCTGCGCTTCAACCCAGTCCTCCACGGTGACCACAGGAAAATCCGCAGCGTAAGGTTTTCCGGTTTTGGGATTAACACTGGAAGGCCCAGTAGAGCCGTGGCAGCCACCGAGATTGTTTACGCCGATCACAAAAAAACGGTTGGTGTCGAGAGGCTTTCCGGGTCCGACCAAGTTGTCCCACCAGCCGACATTGCTCGGGTCATCGGCATAATAGCCCGCCACGTGGTGAGCGCCGGAAAGCGCATGGCAAACCAGCACGGCGTTGGACTTGGATGCATTCAAAGTGCCGTAGGTTTCATAAACGAGGTCGTAGCTGTCTAGAACCGAGCCGCATCGGAACGCGAGCGGCGTGTCGAAATGCGCCTTCTGTGGTGCGACGATTCCGATCGAATTCTCGCTTGCATGCCGATCCGCGGTTGCAGGATCAAAAATTCGTTCGGAGACGCTCGGGTCCATTTCGTGTACTTTCATCTCGGGTCATTCGGCGCTGCAGGCTCCGGACAGGAACAGGCAACGCTTTAACGACATCTTAAGAAGCTTGCAAGTTGTGTTTAACTCGGCGGTACGGCGGGCATGCACAAATAAAAAACCCGCTTGCTTGGCGAGCGGGCATCATCTTTTAGCTGCATTTATTGAGCGCCCGCAAGCCGGTACAAATCGGCGCTTGATTGCAGGGTACTTTGGAGGCAGGAGTTTGTCAAGCAAACAGGTTCGCCCGAGTCACGGCGAAGTGATGCTTTTGTAATGACTAGCTGTTGAGTCGGAACAACAGCTCGCGTACTTTATCCGGCTCGTCTGCTTTCAGGATTTTTTGCGTGAGTCCTGTAATATCCGGCAGGCTTGTTTTGAGCACTTGCTGCTTTACGCTAAGAAGGTATGCCGGGTGCATGGAGAACTGGCGCAAACCTAAGCCAAGCAATAACCGCGTGAACGAAACGTCGCCCGCCATTTCGCCGCACACCGCAATCGGCACCCCGGCTTTGTTTGCAGTGCTGATAGTGTGGGCAATCAAATGCAATACTGCAGGGTGCAGCGGATCATAGAGATGGGCAACGGCATCGTCGGCGCGGTCGATCGCCAGCGTATACTGGATCAAATCGTTCGTGCCAATAGAAAGAAAATCGAGTTTTTTTAAGAACAAGGTGAGTGCCAGCGCGGCCGCGGGAATTTCAATCATGCCGCCGATTTCGATTCGATGATTGTATGGTATCCGGTCTTTGTCTAGGCTGGTTTTTACCAGCTCGATGGACTGCAACGTTTGATTGAGCTCTGCGACACTGGAAAGCATCGGAATGAGAATGCGGATGTTGCCGTAATTGGTGGCGCGGAAAATGGCGCGCAGTTGTGTATGGAACATATAAGGCTCGGCAAGGCAGAGCCGGATCGCCCGCAGGCCCAATGCGGGGTTAGGTCCGCGTTCTGCACCATTCATACTCTTGTCAGCGCCTAGGTCAAGCGTGCGTATGGTGACGGGCAGGCCGTGCATTTTTTGCGCAACTTTGCGATAAGCGTCAAGCTGTTCCTCCTCGCTGGGTAAATCCAGACGGTTCATGTACAGAAATTCAGTACGGAACAAGCCGATGCCCATCGCGCCGTTCTCTTTTACCTGGTCGATATCCTGCGGCAGTTCGATGTTGGCTTGCAATTCCACCGCGGTGCCGTCCAAGGTCGTTGACCGGGTAAGTTTCAGGCGCTTAAGTTTATGCTGCTCGAGTTGCCTCTGGTTCTGGCGCAGCTTGTACTCTGCAAGTATCTGATTGTCAGGATTAACAATTACCACGCCCTGACTGCCGTCGACTACAAGCATGTCCTGTTCGCGCATCAGCTGCCGTGCCTGGTGCAGCGCCACAATTGAGGGTACGTTCAGGCTGCGCGCAACGATCGCACTGTGCGACATCAGTCCGCCGATATCGGTAATAAAAGCCGCAAAGCGATGCTGCTTGAATAGTATGAGTTCCGCCGGGCTCAGGTCGTGTGCGACGAGAATATTATTCTGCTCGAGGTCCGTGGGCGAAGGCATATGTCCCGGGTGGCCCAGCAGTGACTTCAATACCCGCTCACCGACCTGGATTACGTCAGCCTTGCGCTCGCGCAGGTAATTGTCCTCGATTTGGTTAAACCGCTCGAGAAGTTCATCCAATTGTTGTTTCAGCGCCCACTCGGCGTTGCAATGCTGTTCTTCGATGCGCTTCGGCGCGTCTTTAGAAATGATAGGATCACAGAGAATCATCTGATGCAGATCGAGGAAAGCCGAGAGTTCCGCGGGCGCGTCAGCTGCCATATTTTCGCGCACGGTTTGCAGTTCCGCCTGCACTTCCTTGATCGCTGAAGCAAAGCGAGCGATTTCGTCCGCCACTTCGTGCTCGCGCACGGTATAATGCGCGACTTCTAGCGTATCGTGCGAAAGCAAATGCACCGGCCCGATGGCGATGCCTTCGGATACGCCAATGCCGTGCATGGTGAAGCTCATTCCTCTTCCCCGAAATAATTTCTTATTAAATCTAAAATAGCCTGCAGTGCTTCGTTTTCGTCTTCGCCGCTGGTTTCAATGCCTATCGAACTTCCCTTACTGGCGGCCAGCATCATCACGCCCATGATGCTTTTTGCGTTGACCCGCTGGCCATTTCGCGATAGCCAAACATCGCATTTAAACCGGCCGGCGAGTTGCGTGAGCTTCGCAGCCGCGCGCGCGTGAAGCCCAAGTTTGTTTATGATTTCAGCTTCCCGTTGCCGCATCATAGCCTTCCGTGCTGATGTGCAGAACGCCTTCGCAGCCGCCCGACAGTGCCTTTTCCAGCATTACGTTCAGGGGCTGGTTGCGGTAGGTGAGCGCGCGAATCAGCATCGGCAAATTGACGCCCGCCACGCCCTCCACTTTTCCGGGAATTAACAGCTTGGAAGCAAGGTTGCACGGTGTCGCCCCATAGATATCGCATAGCACCAACACGCCTTGTCCCTGGTCGAGCTGTTTCAGTAGCTTGAGCGCCTGCGGCAGGATTGCCTGCGGGTCATCATGTACCGTCACTCCGATTTGCATGAGCTGCGACGGGCGGCTGCCCATCACGTGGCTTGCGCAGTGAATCAAACTTTCACCCAGCGTGCCGTGCGCAACGATCAAAATACCTACCATATTCCCTCCTCGAATAACAAGTAGATCTTAATTTGATTTTACTCCGCGATTTTCAACAAAGCAGCAATAGGAAAACCGGTGCCTTATACCGGAAACAGTAAGCCGTGGGGCCGTTACGATGGAATTGCCCCCGTTGTTACGCTCTTCGTGTGACGGTTTTCTCCAGCGCGTCTATCATCATCCCTGCGACATTGAAGCCCGTCTGGTCGGTAATCTCCCGCATGCAGGTAGGGCTGGTTACGTTGATTTCAGTGAGGTAATCGCCGATCACATCAAGCCCCACCAGGATCAGGCCTTCCTTGGCAAGTTGTGGTCCCAGAGCATCGGCGATCTCCTGGTCGCGCGGCGAAAGCGGGCGCGCCACTCCTTTACCTCCGGCGGCAAGATTTGCGCGGGTTTCTCCCGGTTTCGGGATGCGTGCCAGAGCATAAGGCGCCGGTCTTCCATCAATTAGCAGAATGCGCTTGTCACCGTTAACAACCTCGGGGATATAGCGTTGCGACATAATTGTCCGGGTTCCGTGTTGGGTAAGCGTTTCTATGGTTGCATTTAGATTCACGTCCTGTTCACGTATGCGGAACACCGACCGGCCTGCCATTCCGTCGAGCGGTTTGAGAATCACGTCATGATACTGCGCGAGGAATTTTAGAATTAGTTCCGCCCGGCGCGTTACCAGGCTCGGCGCGGTAAACGAATTGTACTTGGCGATGGCGAGTTTCTCATTGAAATCGCGCAATGCCCTCGGCTTGTTGAAAACCCTGGCTCCCTGTGTTTCCGCAAGTTCGAGCAAATAAGTGCTATAGATATATTCCATATCGTAGGGTGGGTCTTTGCGCATGAGCACGGCTTCAAAGCGCTCGAGCGGCATCACCTCAATTTCGCCGGCACGGTACCAATCATCCTCGTCCCCGGTCAGCGCAAGCTTGCGTGCCTGACACAGCACCCTGCCCAGTTGCAGCACGACATCCTGCTGCTCCATGACGTAAAGCTCATGGCCGCGTGCCGCGGCTTCACGCATCATGGCAAAACTTGAGTCTTTATATGTATGGATTGAATCGAGCGGGTCGAGAATAAAGGCAAATTTCATGGAACAGCGTCAGGCAGTCGCTTTCTCAAACGTTTTTTCGGTTTGCTCAAGCTCGATGGCAGCCGCGAGCAGCGCGAGCCGTGCTATGACACCGTAGACATAAAATCGATTGGGCACACAGCCGGGTTGTGTCGGGTCGGGAAGCGAGCAGGGACTTTCGAAGGCCAACGGAACAAAATGCATTCCGGGCGAATTGAGATTCTCGTCCGTGCCGCGGCTGGTGTGTACGCGGTAAAAGCCGCCAACCACGAAATGATCGATCATATACACAACCGGTTCGGCTACTGCATCCTCGATGCTTTCAAAGGTGTACACGCCTTCCTGCACCATTACTTCGGTAACCACTAAGCCTTCCTTGATCACGGCCATTTTCTGGCGCTGTTTGCGGTTGAGGTCCCGTACGTCGGACGCACTCTTCACCGTCATAATGCCCATGCCGTACGTGCCGGCATCCGCCTTGACGATAACGAAAGGCTGCTCCTCGATTCCGTATTCCCGGTACTTAGCGCGGATGTCGCTTAGGATCTGCTCCACCCACGTCGCCAGGCATTCCTCGCCCCGGCGTTCTTGAAAATTGATTTCTCCGCAGGTCGCAAAATAGGGATTGATCAGCCATGGATCTATGCCGACGAGTTCGCCGAATTCCTCGGCTACCCGGTTGTAAGCGCTGAAATGGTTCGATTTGCGTCTATTTGGCCAGCCGGCGTGCAAAGGTGGCAGTAGCGATTGCTCCAAGTTTTTTAAAATTTCCGGAATGCCCGCCGATAAATCATTATTCAAGATCACGACACACGGATCAAAATCGGCAAGCCCGAGGCGGTTGCCTTTGCGCAGCAGCGGCTCCAGGGTGAGAGTCTCGCCGTTCGCGAGCTTTAGCTCGGTAGGTTTGGTGATTTCAGGCAGCAAGCTGCCAATTCGCACGTTCATTCCAGCCTGGCGTAGGATAGACTGCAGAGCCACGACGTTTTGCAAATAATAATCATTGCGTGTGTGATTTTCCGGAATCAATAACGCGCCTCTCGCGTCGGGGCAGACTTTTTCCACCGCGACCATCGCTGCCTGCACACACAAAGGCAGAAAATCCCGTTTGATGTTGTTGAACCCGCCCGGAAACAAATTGGTGTCCACCGGCGCGAGCTTGAAGCCGCTGTTGCGCAAGTCCACCGAAGCGTAGAACGGCACGCTGTGCTCCTGCCACTGACTGCGCAGCCAGTGTTCTATGGCAGAGACCTTCTCCACGAGTTTAATTTCCAGTTTGGGCGCATGCCCGGGAAGCGCGGCGGTTAAATGGGGAACGGCCATGGGGGAGCGGAATTGAAAAAGGAAGGACTATTGTAACGGAAACCGCGGCCTCGCGCGGACGAAAAAAAGGGGCGCTCGCGCGCCCCCCTAGGAGGAGAAGTTTCCGGTATGACGATTACAATACTTGCTCGCCGTGCAGGGCGATATCCAACCCTTCGCGTTCCTGTTCTTCAGTGACTCTTATACCCATAACCATATCGAGCACCTTGAAGATGATGTAGCTCACGACGAAGCTGAAAATGAGGGTCGAGGCCGCACCGATGAACTGGATCAGGAACTGATGGGGATTCCCTTCCAGCACGCCGGCAGTCCCGCCGATATCCTTTACCGCGAACACCCCGGTGAGCAGCGCGCCGGTGAAGCCGCCGATGCAATGCACGCCGAAGGCATCCAGGGAGTCGTCGTAACCCAGCGTATTCTTAAGCCAGGTCGCGGCCCAGAAGCAGATCACACCGGCAGCAGCGCCGATCCAAAGAGAACCGATCGGAGCCACGAAGCCCGACGCGGGTGTGATGGCAACCAGTCCCGCTACCGCACCCGAGCAGATGCCGAGAACGGAGGGTTTGCCTTTGACGATCCACTCTGCAAACATCCAGGCAAGTGCGGCAGTGGCCGTTGCGATCTGGGTAACAGCCATAGCCATGCCGGCGCGGCCGTCAGCCGCCACCGCAGAACCGGCGTTGAAGCCAAACCAGCCGACCCACAATAACGACGCACCGATGACGGTGAGCACCAAATTGTGCGGCGGCATGGCTTCCTTGCCATAACCCACGCGTTTGCCCAGCACCAGCGCGGCAGCAAGACCCGCAATGCCCGAATTGATATGCACCACCGTGCCACCCGCAAAGTCGAGCACGCCCAGCTGCGCAAGCCAACCCGAGGGCTCCCACACCCAGTGTGCGACGGTCGCATATACGACTATCTGCCAGATGCCCATGAACCACAGCAGGGCCGAGAATTTCATGCGGTCGGCGAATGAGCCACAGATCAACGCCGGCGTGATAATGGCAAAAGTCATTTGGAAGCACATATACACCGACTCAGGAACCGTGACTCCCAAGTGCGAGACCGCGACCTTAGAGCCGTTCACGAAGATCATGCCGTTCAGAAATAAGCGGCTCAAACTGCCGAAATAAGGCGTGCTCCCGGGTGTGAAGGCAAGACTGTAGGCGATAACCATCCACACTACGGTTACCAAACAGGTAATGGCAAAGCTTTGCATGACCGTTGCCAGCACGTTTTTCTTGCGCACCATGCCGCCGTAAAAGAGTGCGAGCCCGGGAACGGTCATCATTAGCACCAGGGCCGTTGAAGCCAGCATCCACGCTGTGTCACCTGAGTTGATTTTGGAAACGTCAACAACCGTCGGTGCCGTGGGTGCCGCAGGCGCCGCAGCAGGGGCCGCAGCCGGCGCGGCTTCAGGCGCCTTTTGTTCATCCGCTAGCGACAGTCCGCTGAAGCCGAGCGCTGCAAATAAGAGCAGCGAAGTAAATATACGTTTCATTCTGTTCTCCTTATAGCGCATCAGCGCCGGTTTCACCGGTGCGGATGCGAATTACTTGTTCAAGATCGAAGACAAATACCTTGCCGTCACCGATCTTGCCGGTGTTGGCTGCTTTCTCGATGGCCTCGATCACTTGCTCGAGCATTTCCGTTTTGATAGCCGCCTCGATTTTTACCTTGGGCAAAAAATCCACGACATATTCCGCGCCACGGTAGAGCTCGGTGTGCCCTTTTTGCCGCCCGAAGCCCTTGACTTCGGTGACGGTAATGCCTTGCACACCGATGGTGGACAGGGCCTCCCGCACCTCGTCAAGCTTGAACGGCTTGATGATGGCTGTAACTAATTTCATGTTGACTCCTTGAAGTAGGTAGATGCTGATTAAAACTTGAGCAGCGCTTCCAGACCGAACGAGTACTGGTTTTTGCTCGTTCCCCCGTTACTGTTATTGAACGCGTCGAACTGACCACCGGTGGGAGCAGGGAGATGTCCGTTCGACCAGTCATAACGGTATTCGCCGCGCAGCTCTATGTTTTTGTACGGCATATAGGCCACGGTGTAGGTCATTTCTTTCCATTGCTGGACTACGCCGGTTCGGTAGCCGTCTTTGTCGTCGAAGTACTCGAACCGTACCGAGCCGCGCCATTGGTCGGTGAATTGATAATTGCCGTAGCCCGCAATGCCATACCATGTGGCAACGCCATTGCCATTCGCATCGAACGGGGCGAGGGTGACGGGGTTTATGGAACCCGCATTATCTTGCCAGCCGTAATCGTAATTCAGCACGAAACTCAGCTTATCGGTGGCGCTGTAATTTCCAATTAAGTCCACCAAGCCACGGTAGCCGCCGGGAGAGGCAGCCGCACTAGGCTCGCCTGCGCCGCCGCAGGAACTGCCGCAGAGTTTCTCGTTACCGAAATAGCCGGCAGCTGAGAAACTGAGATTACTGAGTGGTGCATACGAAGCGCCCGTTTCAATAGTCTTGTTGCCGTTGGTATCCTGCATGTCATCCCAACCGTTGTTGAGGCCAAGTATCAGGCTCAACTTGTCGTTGACCGCGTAGGTTCCGCGCACTCCGGTATGGGTAAACGGAATCGCGTAGCCAAACAGGATCGAACGCGAAAAGTTGGTATCTGTCGTGGGATTGATCGTTTCCGCCCCGGCAAGCGTTACGAATTTACCGCCAATGCCGGTAAACGCACCCCTGGCGTATTGCACGAACGCTTGAGTCAGATCCACTTTGCTGGTGCTGCCCGGATTCTGGTTGTACGCCGCAATCGTATCGGCATCCTGGCCAAAAGTGACATTGACCAGTCCGCCAAACCCTTCTTTCGGCTGCTTGGCGAGAGTGAATGCCGCTTGATGCAGCGTGAATGCATCATGCTGAAAATCAAACACCCGGTCGTTTGTGCCGCTGACGAAGGTACCGCTGCCGCTGAGATGCGAATAAGAAGCGTCAATGTAGCCATTGAGCGTAAGACCCCATGCGTCCAACACGTCCTGCAGCTCGGGTATCGGAATTTTCGGTTTTGCAGGAGCGGCTGCTTCATCCGCGAAAACCAATGCCGGCATTCCCAGCAAACTTGCTGTTATCAAAGCTTGAGTGAGTTTTCTCATTTTCTTTCCCTTTCTAAAATAGGAACGTAAAAATGCAGGTTCTTATTAGCACGCCGTGTGCCAGATTTAATCATCATGGGAATCAGAAAGTTATGCGCTGGCCTGGGGTCGTTACAAAAATCCGGTGCACCACTTTAAAGCCGGTTAATCCAGTTGCGCACAGATACGGTGCGCATGTCGCTGCAAATTTGCTACACTCTTGCTCAGAAGGCACAGGAAAAAAATGCTGAGTCCAAAAATGCTCGATGAGATGAGTAAAAAATTGAGCGAAGTCGTCGCGCAAAGTCCGGTCAAGGACATCGAAAAAAATGCGCGCGCTTTGCTCGCTTCATTGTTTGCACGCCTCGACTTAATTACCCGTGAAGAATTTGAAGTGCAACAGAACGTCTTGAAGCGCACCCGCGAGAAACTTACCGAAATGGAAAAGCGCGTGGCCGAGCTGGAGAGGGCCTTGACGCAGAAAAACAATAGACAGGGTTGACAGGATATTTCAGGATTCGCGGGATCAGGCAATTTTATTGTAGCCGGGTGGAATCCTAATCCTTGTTCATTGGCGTTTAATTGATGTCGCTTGCCGTCCTCTATAGCCGCGCGCTTGCCGGCATGGAAGCACCTTTGGTTACCGTGGAAGTGCATCTTGGCGCGGGTTTACCAAGTTTTACCATCGTTGGACTTCCAGAAGCCGAAGTGAAGGAAAGCAAGGACCGCGTGCGCGCGGCACTCGTGAACTGCCGGTTTGACTTTCCGGCAAGGCGCATTACGGTAAATCTTGCACCGGCGGATCTTCCCAAGGAGAGCGGGCGTTTTGACCTGCCGATTGCCTTGGGAATACTTGCTGCGTCCAAACAAATTCCTTCCAGCCAGCTCGACCGTTTCGAACTTGCGGGGGAACTCGCATTAACCGGCGAACTTCGGCCGATCAGGGGCGCGCTGGCCATGACGTATTCAGCTTCCCGTTCGGGGCGCGCATTTATTCTGCCGTTGGAGAATGCGGGAGAAGCTGCGCTGGTTGAAGGGACCGAAGTATATCCGGCAACTTCGCTGCTGCAGGTATGCGCGCATTTCAATGGGCATGAGCCGCTCAAACGATACCTGGAAAAACCGCGGACTGTCTCACCGAGCTATGACGATATGCAGGAGGTAAAAGGCCAGGCGCACGCCAAGCGAGCGCTGGAAATCGCTGCAGCCGGAAGCCACAGCGTACTGATGGTGGGACCGCCCGGCACCGGGAAAAGCATGTTGGCTGCACGTTTTCCAGGCATTCTTCCAGAGATGACCGAAGAACAGGCGCTTGAATCGGCGACAATTCAGTCGCTGGCGAGTGGCGGATTTAAAATACAACATTGGAAAAAACGACCTTACCGTGCCCCGCACCACACTGCTTCGGCCGTTGCCTTGGTGGGTGGAGGCGGGAACCCGCGTCCGGGCGAAATTTCGCTTGCGCTGCACGGCGTGCTGTTCCTCGATGAGCTGCCGGAGTTTGACAGAAAAGTATTAGAAGTGCTGCGCGAACCGCTGGAGTCGGGGCACATCACCGTATCGCGGGCCGCCCGCCAAGCAGATTTTCCCGCACAGTTCCAGTTGCTTGCGGCGATGAATCCGTGCCCTTGCGGGTATCTCGGACACTTCAGCGGCAAGTGCAAGTGCACGCCGGATCAAGTTGTGCGTTACCGCAGCAAAATATCCGGGCCGCTGCTCGACCGCATAGATATTCAAATCGAAGTCCCTGCAGTGCCGGAAGAGGAGCTGACCCGTCATGCGAGCGGAGAGCTTTCAAGTCAAATCAGATCGCGCGTCGAATCTGCGTATCGCCAGCAGCTGGCACGGCAAGGCAAACCAAATGCGCAGCTGACTACACAAGAAATCGACGGCATTTGTATACCGGACACTGCGGGCCTAGACCTATTAAAGCAGGCCATCAGCCGTTTGAGTCTCTCGGCACGCGCCTATCATCGGATATTGAAGGTCGCGCGCAGCATCGCCGATTTGGCAGAAGCGCCGAAGATCGTTGCCGCACACATTGCGGAAGCCGTGCAATACCGCCGTTACTTTGACCGGACCGGTGCTTGATTTGACTGCAGACCTGATATCCGCCTAAAGTTGGCGCAATGAAAAAAGCCCATCTCACCTTGTTGTTGCCGGTAGCCGTTTTGATATTTTCCTGCGCAACGAACAAACCCATGGGACCGGCGACACGCGAGCTCGAAAAAGCGGCAGTGTGCTGCGCGGGTTATGAAAACTTTGATTTCCAGCCGCTCAAGTTCGAAAGCACTCAAGATATTACAATAGACACAAGCAGCCCGGTGTTTAGCTTCGATAGCGGCAAAAGCTATTTCAAGGCATTCCGCCTCCCCGTGCAGAGCCGGTCCTATTTTATCGTTGTCAGCAGCCATTTCGTGGACAAGGATAACCTTTCCCGTTCGCCGTACGTATTCAGTCCTGTGATAATGCTGCTTGATGCGGAATATCGTGTCACGCGCAAGCTTGAACAGGGTGTGGTAAAGCCCATTCCGTCGGGCAACAGCATGAACCACGCCAGCATCGAATTCGACATCAAGGTGAACCCGCGTACGGCTAATGAAAGATTCATGGTTATCTATACTACTGCGGCCTTGCTCAATGAAATGACAGCTCTGAATGTGCTCAAAACCACACTGGTTGGGCAGGTGGTTGAAACTCATTATCCAATTCAAAATGCGCCTGTCGGTAAGATCCAAATTCTTACCACACCCTGGATAGAATAAATGGTCAAGAATGCTTCAGGCGAGATTGAAAATTGGCGCGAGGAAAAGCGCTCCGCGTATCTTTACCGTTTGGTTGCCGCAGCCGAGAAAGGCAACGCGCGGCACGGACTATTTCTGGAACTTGCAGCGGCGGCGGAAAAGCAGGCTGAAATTTGGGCAAAAAAAATCCGCGAATGTGGCGCGAGCGTCCCGCAAGAATATGCCCCCGACTTACGCACGCGCGTAGTAGCTTTTTTGTTGAATTTATTTGGTCCGCGCCGCATGCGCCCGGCACTTGCGGCAATGAAAGTGCGTGGAATGTCGCTGTACACCAAGGAGCAGCCGGGCCATGCAATTCCGCTAAGCCTTGAAGAGGTCGGGCGCCGCCATCGCGGCGTGCAAAGCGGTGGGAATCTACGTGCGGCGGTTTTCGGAGTGAATGACGGCTTAGTATCTAACGCCAGTCTGATCATGGGCGTGGCGGGTGCGACCGCGGATAACGCCGTGGTCTTGCTTTCCGGAGTTGCGGGGTTGCTCGCGGGCGCATTTTCCATGGCGGCCGGCGAATACGTTTCGGTGCGCTCGCAGCGCGAAATGTACGAGTACCAGATCGGGCTCGAGCGCGAAGAGCTTCAGCAATACCCAGAGGAGGAAGCGGCCGAATTGGCGCTGATTTACGAGGCGCGAGGCTTGCAGAAAGGCGAAGCGCAACGTCTTGCGCAGGGTGTTTTGACCGATCCACAAAAGGCACTGGACACGCTGGCGCGCGAGGAACTTGGGCTCAACCCGGAAGAACTCGGCTCGCCGCAAGGCGCGGCGCTTTCTTCGTTCTTTTCTTTTGCATTTGGCAGTGCCATTCCACTTTTTCCTTTTACGTTTGCCGCGGCTGACGAGATCCTGTTATTTTGCGCCCTGATTAGCGCGATCGCCCTTTTCACTGTTGGCGCAATACTGAGCCTGTTTACGGGACGCCGCGCGCTGTACAGCGGTTTGCGCATGCTGGTAATTGGCGCAGCTGCGGCCAGCGCAACCTACCTCATTGGCAAAGCCTTGGGCGTGAGTCTTGCGTAGCGCCGATTGATTTTCAAAAAAGCGCTCCGCCAGCGGGGCTATATGAGTGTTGACAAGCTCGAGACTACAGGGTAACTTGTCGCCCGATTGCGCCGATTTGATATTCAGCTTGCGGGCGCATAAAAAATTCTGCTAAAGCGAGACACAACCCGTCCGCGCAAGCAGTACGGGTTTTTTTGTTTCTAATGCGGTGATTCAAACATGCCAGCCTCACGAGCCCAGACCATTGAACAATTGCTTAAGCAGCGCATCCTAATTCTGGACGGCGCAATGGGCACGATGATCCAGAGTTACAAACTCAACGAAAAGGATTATCGAGGTACACGCTTGGCCGATTTTCCGCATGATTTGAAGGGCAACAATGATTTACTCAACCTGACCCAGCCGCAGATAATCCGCGGAATTCATATCGCGTACCTGGAGGCCGGGGCGGACATCATTGAAACCAATACCTTCAACTCCAATGCGCCCTCGCAGGCGGATTACCATCTGGAGCATCTGGTTTACGAACTGAATCTAAGTGGGGCCAGGCTGGCACGGGAAGTGGCGGACGAATTCACTGCCAAAATCCCGGGGTGGCAGCGCTTTGTTGCGGGCGCCTTGGGACCTACGAACAAGACCGCCTCCATCTCGCCGGACGTCAACGACCCGAGTTTCCGCAATATCACATTCGAGGCGCTGGTCGCGGCTTACAGCGAGGCGGTGCGCGGCTTGCTTGACGGCGGAGTCGACATTCTTCTAATAGAAACCATTTTCGACACGCTTAACGCAAAAGCGGCGATATTTGCCGTCGAGCAATTTTTTGATACGCATCGGATTCGTGTACCGGTAATGATTTCAGGGACCATTACCGACCAATCAGGGCGCACGCTTACCGGGCAGACCACCGAGGCTTTCTGGAACTCGGTGCGTCATGCACAGCCGCTTTCCATTGGGCTTAACTGCGCTCTCGGCGCGAAACTGATGCGCCCGTATATTGAAGAGCTGTCGCGCATAGCAGACACTTATGTTTGCGCCTACCCCAACGCCGGACTTCCAGACCCGCTTTCTCCCACCGGCTTTCCGGAGGGGCCTGAAGATACCGCAGGGTTTCTTCAGGAATTCGCGCGCAGCGGATTTATCAACATCGTCGGCGGCTGCTGCGGCACCACACCGGCGCACATCAAAGCCCTTCGCGACGCGGTGCAGGACATAGCGCCGCGCGCCGTTCCAAAAATCGAAAAGAAACTGCGCCTGTCCGGATTGGAGCCGCTCAACATCGGGGACGATTCGCTTTTCGTCAATATCGGCGAGCGCACCAACGTCACCGGCTCCAAGGCTTTTGCGCGCTTGATACTCAATGGCAATTTCGGGGAAGCGCTGAGCGTCGCACGCCAGCAGGTGGAATACGGCGCGCAGATAATAGACGTGAACATGGACGAAGCGATGCTTGATTCCAAGCAGGCAATGACGAAGTTTTTAAACCTCATCGCGTCCGAGCCCGATATTTCGCGCGTGCCGGTGATGATCGACTCCTCAAAATGGGACGTGATCGAAGCCGGACTGAAATGCGTACAAGGGAAATGCGTTGTAAATTCCATCAGCCTCAAAGAAGGCGACGCGGAATTCATCAAACGCGCCAGGCTGGCGCGGCGTTACGGCGCGGCGATTGTGGTGATGGCATTCGACGAAAAAGGCCAGGCCGATTCGCTGGCCCGCAAAACTGAAATATGCACGCGCAGCTATCACATCCTGGTAAAAGACGCGGGCTTACCGCCCGAAGATATTATCTTCGATCCCAACATCTTTGCGATTGCCACGGGGATTGAGGAGCACAGCAACTACGCGGTGGATTATATCGAAGCGACGCGTGCAATAAAGCGCGCCCTGCCGCATGCGAAAGTAAGCGGCGGCGTTTCAAATGTTTCGTTCTCATTCCGTGGCAATGATGCAGTGCGTGAAGCGATTCACACCGTATTCCTTTATCACGCCGTTCGAGCCGGCATGACCATGGGTATTGTCAACGCAGGACAGCTCGGAGTGTATGAAGAAATTCCCAACGACTTGCGGGAGCGGGTCGAGGATATTGTTTTGAACCGCCGTCCCGATGCAGCGGAGCGCCTGGTGCAATTCGCGGCAACACTAAAGGGACAAGGCAAAGTGTTGGCCGAAGACCTGTCTTGGCGCAAGTGCAGCGTCGAACAGCGCCTTACCCACTCACTGGTGAAAGGTATTGACGCATTTATTATCGAGGACACCGAGGAGGCGCGCCGCAAATACCAGCACCCGATCCAGGTAATAGAGGGCCCGCTGATGGATGGCATGAATGTCGTGGGCGACTTGTTCGGCTCGGGAAAGATGTTTCTCCCACAAGTTGTGAAGTCCGCGCGCGTTATGAAGCGGGCAGTGGCCCATCTGGTGCCTTACATTGAGGCGGAAAAACAGAAATCAGGGGAAATACAAAAGCCCAAAGGTAAGATCGTAATTGGGACGGTTAAAGGCGACGTGCACGACATCGGCAAAAACATCGTTGCGGTGGTGTTGCAGTGTAACAATTACGAGGTCATTAATCTCGGAGTGATGGTGCCGTGCGAGAAAATCCTGGATACGGCACGGGACGAAAAAGCCGACATCATTGGGCTGTCGGGCTTGATTACGCCTTCTCTTGAAGAAATGGCGCACGTGGCGAAGGAGATGCAGCGCGAGGGTCTTACCATTCCGCTTCTGATCGGCGGAGCAACCACGTCGCGAGTGCATACCGCGGTGAAAATCGAACCCGGGTATAACGGCGCCACCATCTGGGTGCCCGATGCGTCGCGCAGCGTGAGCGTATGTAGCAACCTGCTTTCCGAGGAACAGCGCACGGGCTACATAGCAAGCATCAAGCAGGAATATGAATCGGTGCGTGTGCAGCACCGGGAGAAGAAAGGCCAACCGCTGCTCGCGCTTGCCGAAGCTAGAAAAAACGGGTTGAAAACGGATTGGAAGCAGTATATTCCGCCAAAACCCCGCTTGATAGGTTTAAAAACGTTTAAGGATTATTCATTGCAGGAACTGGTCCCATGCATCGACTGGACGCCGTTTTTCCAGACCTGGGAGCTCTCGGGGCGCTATCCGGCGATCATGCAGGACCAAGTCATAGGCGAAGCCGCGCGCAATCTTTTCCAGGACGCGCAGGCGATGCTCAAGCTCATCATCGCGGAGAACTGGCTCAAGGCGAATGCGGTGATCGGCTTGTTTGCCTGCAACTCGGTGAATAGCGACGACATCGAGCTTTATACCGATGAATCGCGGGGCAAGACCGCCATGGTTCTTCATAACTTGCGCCAGCAAAACATGAAGCCGCAAGGCAATCCCAACCTTTGTCTTGCCGATTTCATTGCACCCGTGGATTCCGGGTCACGGGATTATATCGGGGCATTCGCCGTGACGGCCGGTATCGGTATCGATGCGCGAGTGAAGGCATTTGAAGAAAAGCACGACGATTACAACGCCATTATGCTGAAGGCGCTGGCCGACCGTCTTGCCGAGGCCTTCGCCGAGCGCATGCATTTGCGTGTGCGGAAAGAATTCTGGGGTTATGCGGCGGATGAGAACCTGGATAGTGACGCCTTGATTGCCGAAAAATACCGAGGCATCCGGCCGGCGCCGGGATATCCTGCTTGCCCGGATCACACCGAAAAAGGGGGATTATTCGCTCTGTTGAAAGCGACCGAAGTGGGCATTATCCTGACTGAAAACTTCGCTATGCTTCCGGCAGCGGCGGTGTGCGGCTTTTATTTTTCTCATCCAGAGTCTCGATATTTTGCAGTCGGCAAAATCGGCAAGGACCAAGCGGAGGACTACGCTCGACGAAAAGGACTGAGTTTGGCGGTCGTTGAGAAATGGCTTGCGCCGGTTTTGGGTTACGATAGATAGCCGGGGGCGGACCAGAAGCGCGTTTCTTTCTTTTGCTTGCCGAAAGGAAGGAAAGCAAAGTAAAGGATATTCTGCTCTAGCGTTGCAATGCGGTCGGCCGGGCGGCTCGCGCCACGCGCTCAGCCTGTTCTGGCACGGATTCCCGGATTTGACCTCATTGCTCGGCGGCGCAGAAAAGAATTGAAATTCGCAAATACGAGGTCAAGGTCGATTAACTATGACCACGGGCACTTGAGGCATAATATGAGGGGTATTCACCAAGTAGGAACAAAGCTATGGCTTACACTTTTGAAGAGCTGAAAGGCAAAACCGTGGTTGAGCTTCGCGAAATCGCCAAAGGCGTCGAACACGAGGCGGTGAAGGGCTATTCCCAGTTGAACAAGGACCATCTGCTGGTCGCCTTGTGCAAGGCCCTGAATATCCCTACGCACGGGCATCACGAGGTGGTGGGGGTCAACAAAACGGCCATCAAGACCCAAATCCGGGCATTGAAGAAAAGACGCGATGAGTTTCTTGCGGCGCATGACCACGGGCAGCTCAAAAGCATCCGGCGTACGATCCATCGCCTCAAAAGAACGCTGCATAAGGCGACGGTGTAGATTTCAGCTGAGGACGTCGCGCTGTTTTCAGGGAAAATTACCATCTGCGGTGGGAGACCTGTTGAAGCAGGATGAAACCGGGTAGCCCAGAATTGAAAGGAGCCAGGGTTATGCTTAAGGAGTTCAGGGAGTTCGCGATGCGCGGCAACGTGGTGGACATGGCCGTGGGCATCATTATCGGCGCCGCCTTTGGTGCCATCGTTCAATCACTGGTGGCCGACGTAATCATGCCACCGATTGGGTTGATTCTCGGCAATGTGGATTTTTCCAATCTTTTTATTGTGCTCAAACAAGGCGCTGCGGCCGCGCCTTATGCAAGTCTGGCGGAAGCGCAGAAAGCAGGCGCGGTCACCATAAACTACGGCAAGTTCCTTAACGCGGTTGTGGGCTTTGTTATTGTGGCGTTCGCGGTTTTTATGCTGGTTCGCGCCATCAATCAGTTGAAGCGCAAGGAACAGGCTGCGCCGACGACCAAAGAATGCCCGCAATGCTTTTCCACCATCCCGATAAAAGCCAAACGGTGTCCGAATTGTACTTCACAGATTTGAAAGCCCCGGGATGAAAACGGTTCAGCTTGCTTCGCTTTTTACACTGGCTGTCCTGGCCGCCACCGACTTCGCTCGCGCTGCGGAGGAGCCCCCGAGCTATAACATGGTGGAGTTGCAGGCGGAAGCGCAGCGCGATGTCCAGAACGATTTGATGACCGCATCCTTATACGTTGAACAAAGCGGCGAAAATCCCGCGCGAGTCTCCGATGCGGTGAATAAAATCGTGAATGAAGCATTGCGCGCCGCGCAGGAGGTTAAAAGCGTGAAGGCGAGCACAGAAGGCTATCAGACTTATCCGGTTTACAGCAAGACTGCCAGATTGGAAGCGTGGAGAGTGCGCTCCGAGATCCGCATTGAGAGTCGGGATTTCAGCGCCGCTTCCAATCTCATCGGCAAGCTGCAGTCTACGATGCGTCTTTCTTCTCTTGTTTTTACGGTATCTCCTGATGCGAGGCGGCAGGCGGAGAACGAGCTGATCGCCCAAGCCATTTCCAATTTTCGCGAACGTGCCGATATCATTAAGCACTCGCTTAACGGACGCGGCTACAAGCTGCGAAAAATGAGCATCAATACCAGCGCGTTTCATCCGCGCCCAATGCTTGCCCGCGCAATGGCCTCGCCGGAGGTCTCAGCGCCTAATGTGGAGGCAGGCACCAGCCAGATTAGCGTTGTCATCAGCGGCACCATCGAAGTGGAATGACACTGGGTATGGGACGTTGGTTGGTCGTTCTGGGTCTGATTCTGGTCGTCGCAGGCTTGCTCTGGCCGTGGCTTGCAAAAGTGGGACTGGGCCATCTTCCCGGGGATATCCGCATCGAACGCAAGGGCTTCGTGTTCTATTTCCCGCTCACCAGCGGGCTGATTGTCTCGGCGTTGCTTACGTTGATACTGTGGATTTTGCGCCGCTAGGAAACCGCGCCGCTCTGAACCGGCGATAAGCGGAGCGCGCAAGTACCAACAAGGCGATTACGCCCAGCAGCGCCGCTAATACTTTCCAAAACAGACCGTCACTTTCGCCCTGCTTCAACTTGATCTCGGTCCACATTCTGGACATGATCCGCCGGTGCGTTCGATCGAGATCTTTCATGTATTCCAGGTGCTTGATCGTTTCCGGGTCAGGGAAGATCGCCGGGTTTTGCGCAATCTCCGGCCTGATGTACGGAAGTGCCGCGGCATTGGGATTGCCGGCGCCAATAAGATTGGTCAGCTCCGCAGAATTTTGGCCTTCGAGCATGAAATTGATGAATTTATGCGCAAGGTCCGGCCGCGGTCCGGATTTGTGTATGACCATGCTGTCCATTCCTATCACCGCACCTTCCCTGGGAATTGTCCACTTTATGGTGAAATTGCGATGCGCCTTTTTCGCGTCCTGCGCGGCCTGGAAAAAATCGCTGGAGTAGCCGTGCGCAAGCCAAATGTTGCCGACCGTGAGCTCCTTGATATAGCTCTGCGCGTTAAATGCGGCCCAGTACGGTTTGGCACGGATGATCAGATCGCGCGCCTGCTTCCATTTTTCCTCGTCCGTGTCGTTGATCGAATAGCCGAGGTATTTCATGGCAGCCGCCATCAGCTCCCGTTGCGAATCAAGCACGGTGACCCGGCCCTTTACCTTTTTTAGGTATTTCGGCTCGAAAATCACCGCCCAGGTATCGGTGGGCAGACCGAGTTCCTGCATTTTTTGCTCGTTGTAGCCTATCACCGTGGTCGAATATGCATAGGGTACGGAGTATTTATTGCCGGGGTCGAAATCGCGGTTCAGGTACTCCGGTTTTATGTTCTTGAGATTAGGCAGAAGTGATTTGTCGAGTGGGCGCAGCGCATCTTGTTTGATCAGGGAATCCACGGCATTCTGGGTCGGCACGATGACATCGTAGCCGGTAGCGCCTGCGGCAAGCTTTGCCAGCATTTCCTCGTTATCCCCGTAATAATCCTGCACCAGCTTGCAATTGCAGAATTTCTCAAACCGCTCCACCGTGTCGTCCGAGATGTAGTTGTTCCAGTTGTAGAGATGCAACACGTCTTCGCCAAAAGCGCTGGCGCTGATGAGCAACCCCCAGATAAAAAGCCAGCGCTTCATTTCATAGCTCCCCGCAGAGCATCGGGCGCGAATCTGGAGGCGACGATAATGGTCGTCAGCGTCAGCGCCATGAGCAGGGTGGAGACAGCGTTCACCTCGGGCGTTACCGCGATCTTGATCATCGAGTAAATCTGCAACGGGAGAGTTGACACCCCGACGCCTACGGTAAAGAAAGTAATAACGAAATCATCGATCGAAAGGGTAAATGACATCAGCATGCCGGCAATCACGCCAGGCATGATCAGCGGGAATGTGACGAGCCTGAAGGTTTGCCACGGTGTGGCGCCTAGATCGCGCGCCGCCTCAAATATGCTTTCATCCATTCCTGCCAACCGCGCGCGCACCACGATGGCGACAAAGCCGATGCAGAACGTGATGTGAGCTATCATGATCGACAGCATGCCTAGTGTGAGGTTCATCACCTGTATGAAAAACAAAAGCAGCGAAACGCCCAACAGGATTTCCGGCATCGCCACCGGTGTGATGACCATGAATGGAAGCAGTTTCGGTTTGTAGCGGTGGATGGCGATACCCGCCATGGTGCCCAAAGCCGTGGCGACCAAGCTGGAAACAACTGCAATGGTAAGCGAATTGACCGCGGCGCTGATCATCTGATTGTCGTGGGACAGCACGCGATACCAATTGAGCGTGAAGCCCACCCATTCCGCGTTCAGCCGCGAGTCGTTAAAAGAATACACCACGACGATGATAAGCGGCACGTAGAGAAACGCATACACCAGGACTGAGACCGACCACAGCCAGGAGCGCCTACGCATTTCTAACACCTCGACGGCTGATCAGCGCCGTAATGCCTGCAAGCGACAGTACCGCGATAGTGAGCATGATCGAAAGCGTGCTGCCAAAAGGCCAGTCGCGAGTTCCAAGGAACTGGTCTTTAATAAGATTACCGATCAGGATATCGCCGGTGCCGCCAAGGATATCCGGAATAGCAAACATGCCGAGCACCGGAATGAATACCAAAGCGGAGCCGGAGTACACGCCGGGCAGCGACAATGGCCAGGTGACTTTCCAAAATCTATTCCAGGCATTTGCGCCGAGATCTTGGGCGGCATCAAGCAATACCGGGTCGTGTTTCTCCAGATTGGTGTACAGCGGCAGCACCATGAACGGCAAATGTACGTATACCATACCCACCAGGACCGCGAACGGCGAAAACAGCAGCGGCACAGGCGCAACGCCAAACCATCCGAGGAAATTGTTGACCGCGAGGCTGAAAGCCGACTGTGGACCCAGGATGATCATCCAGGCATAAACCCGGATCAGGAAGTTGCTGGCAAAAGGCAATATTACCAACAATACCATGAAGTCCCGGTGCTTTTTCGGGCTGTGGGCAATCAACAAAGCCAGCGGATAAGCCATTAGCAGGCAGATCAATGTCGTGGCCATTGCTACGCCAAAGGATTTGATGAATACCTGCGTGTAGATGAAATCGCTGAAGAAAAATTTGTACGTTTCCAGCGTCAGCCCGGATTGCTTTCCGAATTGGGCTCCGAATATCGGAGCGAGCCCGCCGTAGTCGCCGGGATAGCGGAAGGAGGCAATCAGAATGATGATACTGGGAAGCAGGAAAAATGTTGCCAAATAAAGAAAAGGCGGCCCGCTCACCAGCCACTTGGTGACACGCGCAGAAGTCAGAAATTTATTCATGCAGAAATAGTCCTGCGTCCTTTGACCATGCCACTTCGACTTTATCTCCGCTTTCGAAAAACTTGCCGCGCCCCGGAGCCGAATTAGGCAGCAGCGCTTCAATGCGGGCCCCGTTTGTGAGGTCGACGATGTAAGTGGTAATATCGCCTACGTACAATAAATCGCGCACTTTTCCGGGAAAGTGGTTCTCACCTGCCGCCTCCTCAATTTTTGCGGCGATTCGCACTTGCTCCGGGCGCAGAGCCAGCACACCTCGCTGTCCGCGCGCTGCGCCGATTTTGACCGGCGCCCGAACCTCGCCCATGCCGGGGATGCGAACCCGCAGATAATCAGAGTCTGTCTCCAGTACTTCCGCTTCCAGCATGTTGATACGGCCGATGAAGTCCGCAACAAAACGGTTTGCGGGAAAACTGTAAATTTTCGAGGGCACATCTACCTGCTCGATCCTGCCGGCATTCATCACCGCGATGCGATGTGAAAGCGCAAGCGCTTCAGCCTGCGAGTGCGTCACAAATACGAACGTAATGCCGACGTCGCGCTGCAACGTTATGAGCTCAATTTGCATCTCCTCGCGCAGTTTGGCGTCCAGTGCGCCGAGTGGTTCATCGAGCATCAGCAGCCGCGGACGGTTGACCAGTCCGCGAGCAAGCGCAACGCGCTGCTTCTGGCCTCCGGAAAGCTCATGCGGAAAACTTTCGCCTTTATCTGAGAGGTGAACCAGCTCCAACACCTCTCTGACTTTGACCGCAGTTTCGTCCGGGCTTTTTCCCGCCATCTTGAGGGGGAAAGCGATATTCCCCGTGACGGTCATGTGCGGAAACAGCGCGTAACTCTGGAAAACAGTGTGTATCGGGCGTTTCTCGGGCGGCGTGCCGGCAAGGTCCTTGCCGTCAAGCAAGATTTGTCCGGCGTCCGGCAGGTCGAATCCTGCGATCATCCGAAGCAAGGTGGTTTTGCCGCAACCTGAGGGCCCTAACAGGGTAAAAAATTCTCCGGCCTCGATGTTGACGCTTACATTGTCCACCGCGACCAGAGTGCCAAAGCGGCGGGTAACGTTGCGGATTTCGAGTAGCGCCATGTACGCTCAAGCCGATAAAAAACGGGGTATTCTAACAAATATGTGGAAGCATCGAATCGGATTGGCGACGATGATTTCCGTCAAAGAAGCGTTGTTGACCCAGCGGCCAGGCCAGCATTCAGGTGTGCAAAACAAGGAGAGCCAGCAGGGTGGCGAGCAAAGCAGCGATAGCGACCAGCCACATGGTCTGCTCCCGGTGCTCAACCTGCAACTGCTCCAGTTCCTGCTTCAGTGTTTGCGTGCGATCTTCAGTAAGCGCGCGGTGCATGAGGCGGGGCAGTTGCGGCAGCAGCGTACTCCAGAACGGCGCTTCCTGGCGGATGCGGCGCAAAAGACCGCGCCAGCCTACTTGCTCGCTCATCCAGCGCTCGAGGAACGGCTTGGCGGTTTTCCACAAGTCCAGGTTGGGATCAAGCTCGCGGCCCAACCCCTCTATGTTTAGCAAAGTCTTTTGCAGCAGCACCAGCTGCGGCTGGATTTCGACGTTAAAGCGACGCGAAGTCTGAAACAGGTGTAACAACAGTTTGCCAAAGGAAATGTCCTTGAGCGGCCGGTCGAAAATCGGTTCGCATACGGCCCGGATCGCGGCCTCGAACTCGTCTGCCCGCGTATCCTTGGGGATCCAGCCTGACTCGATGTGGGCCTGCGCCACCCGCTTGTAGTCGCGTCGGAAAAACGCAAGGAAATTCTGCGCAAGGTAATTCTTGTCAACATCGTCAAGCGTGCCCATGATTCCAAAATCGAGCGCGACATATTGCCCTTGCGGTGTTACAAAAATATTCCCCGGATGCATGTCGGCATGAAAAAAGCCGTCGCGCAAGACCTGCGTGAAAAATATTTCAACACCGGCCCGAGCCAGTTTGGGAATATCCACGCCTTGTTTCCTCAACGCTTCGACCTGGCTGATCGGCGTACCGCGCATGCGCTGCATGACCATGACTTCGGTCGAGCAGTAATCCCAAAATACTTCGGGAACCCGCAGCAGAGGGGAATTTTCGAAATTGCGGCGGAGTTGACTGGCGTTGGCCGCCTCGTGCAAAAGGTCCAACTCGTTATATAGATGTTTCTTGAATTCCGCCACCACTTCGTGCGGTTTTAAACGCTTCCCGTCTGCCCACAGCGTTTCGATGAGCGACGCGCCGATATCCAGCAAGGCCAAGTCCTTGGCAATCACTTCAGTTATGCCGGGGCGCAGGACTTTGACCGCGACCTCGGTCCCGTTATCGAGTACAGCAAGATGCACTTGCGCGACGGACGCGCTTGCAATCGGTTGCGAGTCGAATTTCTCAAACACCAGGTCCAGAGGTTTGCCGTAAACTCTCTCCAATGTTGCAATGGCTTGCGCAGAGGGGAATGGAGGAACTTGGTCCTGAAGTTTCGCCAACTCATCCGCAATATCCGCGGGTAGCAGGTCGCGCCGCGTAGACAGTACCTGTCCGAATTTGACGAAGATTGGCCCCAGCGCTTCCAGTGCCAGGCGCAGCCGTTCGGCGCGTGGCTTTCTGAGCGTACGCCAAAACAGAAAAATCCTAAGCAGTACGCGCAGGGCACGCACACGCTCGTGCCCAAGAACGAACTCGTCGAGTCCGAAGCGCAGACTGATGCTGGTGATTTTAAGAAGGCGGAAAAACCGCATGCGCGGATTGTAACCGCCAGATGCGGTACCGGCTAGTTGTCAGCGAGGAGAGATGTCTTGCAGCCGCTTTTCCAGACGCTCGACATCATCGCGCAGGGCATCAACTTCCGCGATAAATTGCCTGACGTGCTCGGATTTGGCGATCAGCGGCCGCTCTTCAGTCCAATATTCCGAAAAAGAGCGGCTAAAGCCGTCGAACGTCTGCCTGCCCCAGGTGCTGAAACTTCTAGCGGCGCTGACTAGGCGCCGGGCAGCGATATCACCGACGAAACGGCTTAGATCCTCCTCTGCATCCCAGCGCAGGTTTTTCGCGACGTATGCGATTTCTCCGGCAAATTCGCTGTCCCCGGTGATTTCAACGTCCTTGTATGCCGCCTCGTCGCGTACTAAAAGGCGCAGCAGGAGCGGAGGAGTGAGGAAAAATTTCGCGTCCGGCGCCGATTCAGCGGCCGCAGAGGTCACTTCGCCGCCGGAAGTAACGGTAAGAGACAAACAAAACGGCGGCACCTGGAATCGCACGGTCTTGCCGGCAAAAGGCTTAAGGCGCTCGCGCGACCACGACTCACCGCGCAGTAAATGGTTCAATGCGGCGTCGAACATGTTTAGGGATCATCCAACCTGCTTGATGCGGGCAAGCAGCCAGACCGAGTCGGAGTCATTCAGGAATTTTTGCACGTCCCAGATTTCATAGAACGGCCGGGCCGGAGCACCGGCGGGTTCACGGCTCAGCCCGCTGAACCTGACGCTGGCATGGGCGATATTGTGCTCGATTGCGAGCTCCAGCAATTCGGCATCCAGGGTGATGATATCGCATTCTTGCCGCTCGTTGCCGCGCGCCGCGATCTGTTTGCTCAGCTCTTGAAATGTTTCGGGCGTCGTGTAATCGCGGATTACATCGAGGTCCTTGTAAGCATTCGCCGCTTGCAAACGGAAATAGCCTTCCTTGGCGCTGCGCAGAAAAGGTTCGATCTCGAAACCAAGCGGATACGGAGCGGGTTGTGCCGTGCCGCCGAACATCCTTGGTGGCAGCGAGGGCGTGGTTTCAGCCCCCAGCACCGCGTACTGCATCGCATTATTTGCCGGCTTTTTCCGCAGCATGCGGAAGATGAAATAAACGGCGCCGAACAGCAGCGCAAGCATCGCGATGTCGGCCAAGCGGATTCCGTCGAAAGCGGTCCCGGTGAACACGGCTGCCAGAAGTCCGCCTGCAGTCAATGCTGCGGCAGGCCTGGTTTCAATGGCCGCTGCAGGCGAGGGCATGGTCTGTTGAGCCGGTCGCTGGGCGGCGCTGGGCGGAGTCTGCTGCCTTGTCGAATCATGCCGCTTGGCGATGCTGCTCCCGTGGCCGCGGTGTTTGGCGGCTTGTACGTCAAAAACAGTCTGTCCGAAACTAAACAAGACCAGCACGAGCAGCAGGAAAGATTTATTTAAGGCGCTCTGATTCATGTTCAAGATTCTATCACCTGGAATTCGGGCTGAATATCGAACTGCAAAAGCCGGTGTGCCGACCTTATGACAGATTCCGCCTCCATGGAGTTCGCGCCCCTGGCAAAAATAAAACCAAGGTAGCTCGCGCCTTCCGGCGGTGGAAGGATGATCTGTCCGATTTCGGCAGTGATCCGGATATCGGTAATCCCGGGTGATTTCCGCGCAAGGTCAAGATTGCGCACACCTTGGTAAATCCCGCGCCGGGGAATAGGTATCATCATTACTGCTACAGATGTCTCACCGCGAAACGCTGGCAGCGATTCACCCATCGCTTGGCGCAAAATCAGTTCCTCGATACTCATGCCCAGCGCATGGCGCAGCACCCGTCCGCACAACCCGCCGATTGAACGCGCCGCAATCTCCAGCAGCCAAACGCCCGAGCCGTTCAAGCGCATTTCGGCGTGCACCGGACCGGTCGCGAGGCCCGCGAGCCGGCAGGCGTCCTGAACCGTATGCTCTATCTGCTTCTGGGTTTCTTGCGCAAGACGGGACGGCGTGACGTAAAGCGTCTCCTCGAAATAAGGGCCGTCCAGCGGATCAGGCTTGTCGAATAGCGCCAGGGTTTTGAGACGACCATTTTGCAGTACGCCTTCAAGCGCATATTCCATTCCTGGAACGAAGCTTTCGATCACCAGGCCGAGCCCCGCGGCATCGCGGTCGGCTTTGCTCTGGATCGCGCGCACCCGGATAGCGGCCTGCAGGTATTGCTGCGCATGGTCGGCACGGATTATGCCCCGGCTCGCGGAAAGCCGTCTTGCTTTGACCACTACCGGAAAACGCAAACTTGGAATCAGGCCGGCGGGGTCTGCGCCGTCCTGCAAATGATGAAACTCCGGGCAGTTGTAACCGTGGGCGTTCAATAGCTTGCGGAATTCCAGTTTGTCGCGCAGTCTTCGGACCGCTTCTGGCCGGTTTCCGCTCAGTCCAAGTCGCTCATTGAGCAATGCCGCCAGCTCAAGTCCGTGATCGTCCACGGCCAACACGGCATCGGGCCTGCACGCGAGTGCTTGTAGTATGGTTTGCGCCGCCTGTTCCGGCATATCGAAATGCACCGACATGATCGCTGTTAATCCCCAATGTGGTGCGAGCTGATGGCAGTAATCCGCCGCGCCGATAATTTCAATTTTAAGCGCTTCGGCAGCCGCGAGAAAATCGCTGTTGCGGTAAGAGGTGGTGGGAAGAAGAAGCAGTATGCGCCGCACGTTTTCAATCCCCGGCTGCCCAGCTACATAGACGCCGGGTCAGGCTCTAGAAACTCTGCAACTGCTGGCGCGTGGGCTCAGCGCAGCAATACCAAGGCTCGGACAATCGGGGAATCGATTTCGGGCTTTTTGATCGGGGCAACGCGGGAACTGTAACCCCCTGCATGCCGTGCGCCAGCCGCCAGATGCGCTCAAAAACCTCGCTGCGGTCAAGCGTATTGGATTGTTCGGCCAGCGACTGTGTCTCAGCTTGCAGCAGATCCACCTTCGGATCTCGATGCCGCCAGGGATAACCCAAGAGAACCGGGTCAAAATCTTCGACCCGATCGCGAAATTCCGGCAATTGCAGCAAGCGTGAGCCTTCGGGAATCAACAATCGCAGGGACAGCTGCACCGGTGGCACGCTCTCCACGAGATCGAGATCTGCAATGCGCCGCAGCAGATCGATATAACCTTCTACTGTGGTCCACGGAGTGAACGCGACAAAAGTCGGGGCGAAAGCGATGCCGGCGTTACCTAGCAACACCGCCACGCGATCGAAATCCTCGCTGGAGTGGTGTTTCGCCAAATATTCGAGAATGCGGTCATCCACCGATTCCACTGCCGAGGTGATAAACAGGCATCCGCATCTTTTTAGTTCCGGAAGTAGCGCAGCATTATTGATAAGATGCTGCACCTTAATGGTCGCGTCGTAAGTGACTTCGGGAAATTCATCGTGTAGCGCGCGCACAATTTTGAGCGCATGTGTCGGCCCATTGAAGAAATCGGGATCCCCGAAAGAAATGTGTTGCGCGCCCATCGCCACCTGCTGGCGGATGTCCGCAAGCACGACCTCCGCCTGCACGACGCGAAACCTGCCTTGATACACCGGCACCACGGGGCAATGACGGCATAAATGCTTGCAGCCGCGGCTGGCTTCGGCAAAGCCGACCACTCGCGTGCTCCCGTCGGGCAGCTCCAGCCGCGCGTATCGGTGCAGGCCGGGAAGCAGTGAACGTTCGGGCACCATATATCTAATTTTGTCGAGATTAACCACCGGCTCGGCTTGCTTCGCCGATGCGCGCCCGTTTTTAAGCCGTTGTGCAAGATTCAGCAGCCCGGGCTCAAATTCACCGCCGAGCACGCTTTGCGCACCCAGGCTTCTCAAGAGCATTTCGTTCATGGGCGCGTACAAACCATACACGCACAGGTGCGCCCTGGGCGCGAGTTGCTTGATGCGCGGCAATGCGTCCAGAGCGATGCGTGTTGCGGTGTGCATGCCAACGTAAACGGCGACCAGCGAAGATTCCGCCAGCTCGTGCGCGTCGAGTTTTTGCAGGGACAGATCTATACAGCGTACTTCAAATCCCGCGCGCCTCAGCCAGGCCGCGGATTCGGCCAGGGCGAAGGGCTGCCGCCCCAGCTCGTACAGGTTGATCAGAATGATCTTGAATCCGCGTGCGGAACGCGATTGTGAGCCCTGCGGGCTGAAGGCAACAGTAGCTAGCATGAGTCAATATTTATAGCCGCGATGCAGCGCCACTACGCCGGCGCTGAGATTAAAGTATTCGACGCGCTCAAAACCGGCCTGTTCCATCATCTGCTTGAGTTCTTCCTGTGAGGGGTGCACACGGATGGACTCTGCAAGGTAGCGGTAGCTGTCGGGATCGTTGACCACGAGCTTACCCAGGGCCGGCAAAACGTTGAACGAATAAGCATCGTAAATTGGCTGCAGCGGCTTCCAGATTTTGGAAAATTCCAACACTAAAAGCCGTCCCCCGGGTTTCAGCACGCGCAGCATTTCACGCAACGCCAAATCCTTGCGGGTCATGTTCCTGAGTCCAAATGCCACGCTCACGCAATCGAAGCAATCGCTTGGAAAAGGAAGCTTTTCCGCATTGCATTGTGCGGTCGGCAACGTCAAGCCGCGGTCGAGCAGCCGGTCGCGGCCGAGCCTGAGCATGCTGTTGTTTACATCAGTGAACCAGACCGTGCCGTTCTTGCCCATACGCTTAGCAAAGAGCAAACTCATATCGGCGGTGCCTGCGGCGATATCGAGCACATGATCGCCCACCCGGGTTGCGCTCAGTTCGACGGCAAAACGCTTCCACAGCCGGTGCGCGCCCAGCGACATCAAATCGTTCATCAGGTCATAGCGGTTCGCGACCGAGTTGAATACGCCTGCAACCCGCGAGGTTTTTTCCTCTTCGGCAACTCTTTGAAAACCGAAATCGGTAGATGGGTTCATAGCGAGACCTTAATCAATCGACTCCGCGAAAAAGGCTTTGAGGCAATGATATTCAAGCATTCCATGAGCGCCAAAAAGCCCCCGTCTAAATAGCTTTTCCCGAAACGCCTATTTCGATTTGGGGCGCGACTCATACGCACCGGCAACCGGCTCGCGACTTGCACCTGCGGCTTCGATGCGCGTCAAGTACTCGTGCCACATCCGTTCCTGGTTTTCCCCCAGCAGGTAAAGGTAATCCCACGAATAGATGCCGGTGTCATGTCCATCCGAAAAACGCGGCTGCACCGCGTAGCTGCCCACCGGCTCAAGCGCGGTAATTTCAATGTTTTTTTTACCGGCCTGAAGTGTTTCCTGGCCGGGCCCATGGCCGCGCACTTCGGCCGAAGGAGAAAATACGCGCAGAAATTCGTACGAAAGCTGGAAGATTTTTCCGTCTGAAAATGAAATTTCCAGTACCCTCGATTTCTGATGCAGCTTGATTTCAGTCGGGGTAGGAACTACTTTGCCGTGCTCTGCCATGATCTATGCGCACAGAATTTGCCGTCGATTTCGGAAAATCATCATAACCGAGTTGGGAAAAAACAAAAACTAATGTTGACGGAATGGTTTTTCTGAGCTGGCGTTGCCGATGTTCATGCACTGCTGAAGTCGACCTGCTCGAAGTCGCTGCCTTTTTCCATTAGCCTCGTGAGTTTGACGCGCTGCGGCTCGCTGGTGAATACCTCTATCACGCGTCCCGTCTGAAACAATCCGCCCGGAAGAATAAGCGAAGGCTCGATGTTCTGGTCCGCCACGTCCGGCAGCAGAAAGGCCTGCACATAAGGAGGAGGCATACCTCCCCCTGCTGGCCGTACCGAAACGGGCTCTGGAATTCCGGGCAAAGTACGCACGCCCATGCGCAACTGCCCGTCCTGCTTAAGAGTAAGCCATTGCACAACGCACAATAAAAAAGTTTTTGCGCCTGGCGGGCAGGTTCCGATGAGCTGGCGAAGATGCATTCGCGACGCGCCGCCGTCCGATGCGCGCACCAAGCCGAAACCGTCGGCTCCCTCATTGATCGTTTTCCATGATTCCAATGCAAAACCCATTTGCGAAGCCCGCTGTTCTTCGCGTTGCTTGCTTAGGTGGCCAAACGTTGCAAGCTCTTCTTCCTCTTCACGAGAAAGCCGCGGAGCTCCGGGCTGCTTGAACGGTTTGCCCGTAATATGATAATGAATGGCCGGAATGCCGGTGCAAACCTGCATTACATTTTCTACCTGACGGCGGGAACTTACCGCTCCAGTGCCCGGCTTGCACCACTGTTGGTAGAGCAGCCTGAGAAGAGTTTCACCTCCGGGCTGCGTGAAGTCCGTGCCAAGACCGATATCCGTGGGCTGCTGGCCTTGTTCGAGCAGCAGGATTCGTTTCAGCAGGTTTTTCGCAAGGTCATCAACAACAAGGTAGCGGGTCGATGGGGAATTGCTTTCACGCAACACAGGCATCGCGCCTTGACTGCTTTCAAGATCTACTGCGACTACAAAGGCGCCCTCTGACGGTTCTGCTACGATGTTTATTTTGCCACCCCATTTCCCCACCCAGCGCTTGGCGAGTTCGAGTTGCTTGGGAGTGAGCGAATACGGATTGCCGAGACCGAGCAACAGGGCTTGGGCATAGGTTGCCGCACAGCTTGTGTTATTTGGCTCGTGGTCGATGCCGTCTTGCACCGGGGCGTCGGCGCAACCGTGTTTTTCGGCAAACAGATATAGCGCGTGCAGGTGCCGCCACAAATCCGGGAACACTTCCTGGCTGGTAAGGTAGTACTCCAAAATGGACAAGGCCGTATACCGAATGCAGCGCTGGCATATGAGCGCGAAGTCTTTCTTCGCTTCTCCACCGCTTTCGACAGCATCCTGCAGGCAACGCTGATAAGTCGCCCGAAGAGTCTGCCACAGTTCCAGCACCTGCTTCCACAGCGCCACCTCCGCTGCGGTCGGCGGCACTGGTTTCCCGGCGTATTTCCTCGAGCACTCGCTCTGTATCAATTCCACTGTCTCGCGCAACTCCTCAAGCGTCTTGAGTCGCTCCAGGGGAACTGCCCGGAATTGCAGGAGTCGCTTAAGTTCCGAGGTCAATTGCTGCTGCACTTGCATTGAGTTGGTAAGCGGTAATTGCTCAATCCAGCGTCTGCAGGACGCGGCATCCTTCAACGTCGTAGTGGTTCCGGACCGTATCTCAGGAAGTGGCATGGGCAGCATTGAGTATCGCCTCTTCAATGCGCGACAAGCGCAATTTGCACAGATGAATGCAGTTCTGTGTTGAAAGCCAGTAACGGGTGCCGTGCCGTAGTGCCATGCTTTGTTCTACCGATTCGGTTGCAAAAAATGCCAATCGTTGTGATAACGCCCGCCTGCCTGAGCGGGTAAACAGCAATCTCGCCCCATTCGGCCAGGTTGGTCCGGTGGGGATCCGCTTGCTCGCGCAGCCCTGTTCTTGTCGAGTTCACAGGCCATAAATCCAACTAGCGCGCTACGGCGCCAAAAGCCTCATGCAGCAGCTTGCCGCCGTATGCGGCGGGATGCGCCCGTATCGCTTTTTCTTGCTCCTTCATCACCAGAAACAGGCCGTCGAGCGTTTTTTGCGTCACATATTGGTCCAGGTCAGGTGCGCGGGTCAATCCGAATTGCGTCGCTTTGGCGGCGAATTCATTGTATTTTTCCGCCAGGCCTACCTTGCGCGTCGCTTCCTTGACAATCGGCAGGAATTTGGCGTGCAGCGAGTTTTCAGTGGTTTTGCGGAAATACTGCGTGGCTGCGTCCTCGCCCCCGGCGAGTATTCCCTTGGCATCGCGCACGGTCATCTTTTTTACGGCATTCAGGAGTATCGGTTTGGCTTCGGGGACCGCAGCTTCCGCGGCACGGTTCATGGTGACAATCAGTTCATCCGCATAGCTGCCGAGGCCAAATTTGTGCATTACATTCGCGGCCTTTTGCAGTTCGCCCGGCAAAGGAATCTTGACTCGCGGATTACCGAGAAAGCCGTCCTTGATACCCAGTTTTCCCACTGCGGCGCGGCAACTTTCGTCCAAGGCTTCTTTTAGTCCGCCGACAGCGTCCTTGTTGCTGAGGGTGCTTAGATCAACGGCGTATACGGGCAGGCTCAACGCCAACCCGAGGATAAGGATGGGAACCGGCCGCATCACAATTCCCATACCTATGCCACGCCGTGCGTCTTGAACCAGGCCTGCAATTTTTGCCATCCATCCCGCGCTTCAGTTCTGCGATAACTCGGGCGGTAATCGGCATTAAAGGCATGGGGCGCATTCGGATAAATCACGATTTCCGACTTGCTGCCCGCTTCTTTAAGCGCTTTGCGCATGCGCTCTATGGTTTCCAGCGGTATACCCTGATCAGCCCCGCCATACAGACCCAGTACTGGAGCTTTAAGCGATGCTACAAGGTCTAGCGGATTCTTGGGCTTCAATGCGCTGGTATTGCCGGCGAGCGGTCCATACCAGGCTACACCCGCTTTAAGCTTATTGCTGTGCGCGGCATACAACCAGACGATGCGCCCGCCCCAACAAAAACCGGTGATTCCAAGCTTCGCGGTATTGCCGTTGCCGGATATTTCCGCCCAGGCCACACTCGCATCAAGATCCGACATGACCTGGGCATCCGGAACCTTGGATACCACTTGATCGATTATTTGCTGAATGTCCGAGAGTTTCGATACGTCACCCTGGCGTACGTAGAGTTCCGGCGCGACTGACAGGTAGCCGATTTTGGCGAGCCGACGGCAGACATCTTTAATGTGCTCATGCACGCCGAAAATTTCCTGAACGACCAGGACCACGGGAAACCGGCCCCCCGCGGCGGGCATCGCGCGATATGCTGGAATTTCGCCGTCCGGCACCGGAATCTTCACTTCGCCGGCGGTTAATCCATTGTCATCGGTGTGAATGGCTTGCGCGGATACGGGCTGCACAGCGAGGGCAAAACCGGTGGCCAACATACCTGCCACAAACTCGCGGCGGGTGAATTCGGTTTTGGCCTTAAAGCTCAACGAATGCGAGTCCATTTGAAACTCCCCGTAAAAATCGGCGCTGTCATTCTAACCTGTTAATGCCGTGAACGGCAGTGGCGTAACCGTCATTGTAATGTTAGGCTACCTCGCGTCATCAATATGTGCTAATCAGATGATTGCCCTGGAAAACGTTTCCAAAACTTATGGAAAACAGCTGGCTCTCGCCCGTACCAGCCTTACCTTCGCAACGGGCGGCATTACGGCGCTCATCGGTCCAAGCGGTTGCGGAAAGTCCACATTGCTTCGCTTAATGCTGGGTTTGATTCAGCCCGACGAGGGACGGGTGATTTTCAACGGCGAACATATGACCGCCAGTAACGTAGAAAGTGCGCGTCATGCCATCGGATACGTAATACAAGACGCGGGCTTGTTTCCTCATTTGACAGCGCGCGGGAACGTGGTTTTGCTCGCGATCTTCTTAAAGCGCAACGCGTCGTGGATTAACGAGCGGGTGAATAATTTGGCGGAGCTCGTGCGGCTTCCGCGCGAGGCGCTTGCTCGCTTTCCGCGCGAACTTTCCGGAGGCCAGCGCCAGCGCGTCGGATTAATGCGCGCGTTGATGCTTGATCCCGATGTGCTGCTGCTCGACGAGCCATTAGGCGCGCTCGACCCGGTCGTGCGCAGTGCATTACAAGCCGAGCTGAAGAGCATATTTAGCCAACTCGGTAAGACAGTCATTTTGGTGACGCACGATATCAACGAGGCAGCGTACTTGGCGTCCGACATTGTGCTGCTGCGCGAGGGCCGGGTAGTGCAGCGCGGTGCGCTCGGCGAACTGCTGCGTCATCCGGCCGAACCGTACGTAAAGCAGTTCATCCAGGTGCAGCGCCCGATGGTCGCGGAGTTGCGGTGATGAAAAATGGAGTACTGTGGATCTGTTTGCCGCTGCTTGCGCCCGCAGTCTCCGCCGACGCTACGCTCAACATTGGCTCCAAGCGCTTCACTGAATCCTACATCCTCGGCGAAATCCTGGATCAGACCGCAAGAAGTGCGCATGAAACGACGGTTGATTACCATCAGGGACTGGGTAATACCGGGATACTGTTTGCGGCGTTGCGAAGCGGCGATATCGATTTATATCCGGAATATTCCGGGACTATCTGGTTCGAGCTGCTGAAAAAAAACACGGCTGGCGATCTCGCGGCGCTCAACCGCGAGCTTGCTCCCCTGGGTCTGACGGCCGGGTTGCCGCTGGGGTTCAACAACACCTATGCGCTCGCGATGCTCGACGCGCGCGCGATGCAGCTCGGCATCTCAAGTATCAGCGATCTTGCTCACGAGCCTGAACTGAAATTAGGATTGTCGCAGGAATTTTTGAACCGCAAGGATGGATGGCCGCTGGTCAAAAGCGTGTACACGCTAGCGTTTGAGCCGATGGGCATCGATCACGGTCTGGCTTATGAGGCACTGGCCGAAGGCAAGATCGATGTCATGGATATTTATTCCACAGATGCCAAAATTGCCAAGTATGGTTTGCGCGTGCTGCGCGATGACAAGCACGCTTTCCCCGCTTACCATGCGCTAATTCTTTATCGCAGCGATGTGCCGCGTCGCTTTCCAGAAACCTGGGCGGCGCTGCACAAGCTGGAGGGCCGGATTTCTGAAAAGCAGATGGCGCGGATGAATGCTGAAGCTGAGCTTGAAGGCAGGTCTTTTGCCGCCATCGCGGCCGATTTCCTCGCTTCGGGAACGGCGCAAAAGCGGAGCGCAAGTTCCGGCAGAAATCTGCTGGATCTTACCTTTGGCTCGGACTTCTGGCGATTGACGGTTCAACATTTGCTGCTGGTATTTGTGTCACTCGGCGGAGCGATCGTGGTGGGCCTGCCGCTCGGCGTCTGCGCCGCGTACTTGCCTGCGTTCAGGCAACCGATTCTGTCCTTGGTGGGCGTGATACAGACGCTGCCGTCACTGGCGCTGCTCGCGTTCCTGATTAGCATGCTCGGGACGATCGGTGTCATCCCGGCGCTGATTGCGCTGTTTCTATATGCGCTGCTGCCGATTGTGCGAAATACATTTGCTGGCATTAGCGATATTCAGCCCTCGCTCAAGGAAGCAGCGCAATCGCTTGGGTTACCCTTCTTCGCGCGCCTGCGATTGATAGAGCTGCCGCTCGCCTCGCGGGCCATCCTTGGCGGCATTAAAACCTCCGCGGTGATAAATGTTGGAACGGCGACTATTGCCGCTTTTGTGGGCGCGGGCGGTTACGGCGAACGCATTGTCCAGGGCTTGGCCTTAAATGATGCCGCAACCATGCTCGCCGGGGCGATTCCCGCCGCGGTGCTGGCGCTCGTGCTGCAAGGTGGATTTGAACTGCTCGATCGCTGGTTGATTCCCGCCGGATTGCGACAGGGAACCTTAGATTAAGTGCCGCACGTTTGCGACGGTATGCAATCAGTGGAGGACTTAATCAGAGGCTCTCCAGCTATTTCGGCTTGACGAATTTCAGCGTCATGCGGTCTGATTCGCCGATCGCGAGATATTTTTCCCTATCCTGATTACCGAGGCGCAGCGTCGGCGGCAAAGTCCATACGCCTTTGGGGTAGTTTTTGCTGTCTTTAGGATTGCCGTTGATTTCCGATTTTGCTACCAGGCGGAATCCGGCGCGCTGGGCAAGCTCGATCACATAGTCTTCGGTCACATAGCCGCTGCGTATCATGTCTTGCAGAGTTGTGCCCGGCTTGGCGCGATGATCTGTGACGCCGAGAATGCCGCCCGGCTTCAATGCTTCATAAAATGCCTTAAAAGTAGCTTCGGCGTTGCCGTCTTTTGCCCAGTTGTGCACGTTGCGGAATGTGAGCACCATGTCGGCCGAGCCGCGCGGGGCAATCGAAGTGTATTCGGGCGCCTGCAGCTCGGTCAGGATGATCTTGTCGTAAGTTCCGGGATGTTGCGCGAGTGTTTTTAGGTATTCCCGCCCGATTTCCCTGCGAATTTCAGGCGTGGCTTTCGATTGTAAGGCGTAGGTTGCCTCATACAGCCTGCCTCTATCGCGCAAAACCGGCGCGAGGATTTCAGTGTACCAACCCGCCCCCGGCCAGATTTCCACAACTGTCATGTTGGATTTAAGCCCAAAGAACAGCAAGGTTTCCTTGGGATGACGATATCTATCGCGCGCCTTGCTTTTTGCGTCGCGCTGGTTGCCCGCAATTGCTTGGTCGAGCAACAATTCGGTCTCATTTGCGGCAAACGTGGGGGATGAAAAGCACGCCAGCACGACGGAAAGAAGTGCAGTTCTGATAAACGGTTTCATTAAAACTCCAGAGACATTTAGCATACCTGATTCGGACCGGGTTGAGCTTGAATGATCCGACCTGTGACTAGACGGACGGCGCAAGTCTTCCTAAAAACGTTGCGATACCCATTGCGACGAAAAGCAAAGCGGCCAGCCATCGTATCGGGCGCGTGGGAATGCGTTTTGCCAGCACCTCGCCGAAAAATACGGCAGGCAAATCCGCAATGAGCATTCCCAGGGTGGTACCCAGGACGACTTCGCCAAGCGCATCGAAACGGGCGGCAAGTGCCACAGTGGCAAGCCGCGTTTTATCGCCCATCTCGGCAAGAAAAAATGCAACGAACGCCGTGACAAATACGCCAGTTGGATAGACCCGCGGATCTTTTACCAGGGAGTCGGCGCGCAAGGCCCAAATGCCGAAAACGATGAATGAAAATGCCGCGATCCAGTAGAGTACGGTGTGCGGAACCCACTGTGCCAACCACACACCCAGCGAGCCCGCAAGTGTGTGGTTCAAGAGTGTTGCACATATTATTCCGGCGATAATGGGATACGGGCGGTGCAGCCTCGCTGCCAGCACCAAAGAAGGGAGCTGTGTCTTGTCGCCCATTTCCGCCGCTGCGACCAGTCCCACCGAGGCGAGAAATGCCTGCATCGCTTGTCTTTGCGTTAAAGGCCGCCATTATACAGGCGTAATTCCGAAAATCGCGTAGTCGAGCGGGACATGGATCCGGTCGATTCGGCGATCACCCGAAAGGATATGGATGAGGCATCGAGCTTAACCACGGGAATCAGTCCGCTGTCGCGTCTTTGACTCCTTATCTCGATGCTATGCCCCAAAGTGCCCGAACTCCGGCTATTGCTGGCGCACGTGCACGACGCCCGTCATGAACGGATGCAAGGTGCAGAAGTAACTAAAGTCACCTTCGCTGGCAAAAGTATGCTCGAACTTGTCATCGGTATCCAAGCCTTTCGAGGCAAAACTCTTGTCGTTGCTGGTCACAGTATGTGGCGTTTCGTCGCGATTGGTCCAAATCACCTTGGTGCCGGGCGCAATCGTAATTTCCTTCGGTACGAACGCGAACTTCGCGATATTGACATCGACGGTCGGCACGGGTGGAGCCGCCGCTGCGAAAGTCGCAGGCATTATAAGGGCTGCGCACAAGACCAGCCCGAGAACGGCGCGGACACGAAGCGGATAAGTGGCGTTGCAAGAAAAAGCGTAGCTCATGGCAGTCTCCATTTAGGTATGACAAATTTCGCAAACTTGGGCATCGTGCTGCGGTTCGTAATGCATTGACCACCTTTGAGCTTGATGTAACAGCATAGCGTAACAGCCGGTGCAGATTTACGAACCGGTCGTATGCAAATTAGCGATCGAGGGGTCTGTCGATCAGCGCAAGTTCCTGCTGTCCGCGGACCACGCTGAGCTGGCGCGTGCCGAGCAGCTTGCCGAGTTCGCCGGCGGGCACTGTTACCGGACCAGGTTCGCCGATGCCTTCCTGTCCGGGCGTGGGCAGCGGGTGGGCTAGCGACATTGCGGTGTGCAGCGCGATATTGCCTTCGACCTTCTGCAGCACTTGATGAATATGTCCGTTCAAGACTGTGACCGATCCGAACGGACGCAACAGCGCGACCGCCTGCGCGGAATCGGCCGTGCCCCAACCCCAGGGTTCCCAAATCGTCCACAGCGGAATATGCGCGAGCACCACGATGGGTGTTGAATGCGAGACGCGCGCGAGGTCACTTTTCATCCAGGCGATTTGTTCGTCGCCGAGCGCCGCCATCGTGCCCATCTTGAAGTTCAGCACGTTGTTCAAACCGATGAAATGCACGCCGCCCTGGTCAAAGCTGTACCAGGACTTGCCATTGCCGTCATGATCGAAAAACTTGAGATAGCCTTTCATGCCTTCATCGATCGTGTCGTGTTCGCCTGGAATCGTGTGCACGCGATCAACATGGATTTCCTGAAGCACTTCACGCGCCCGACCGAATTCCTCGGGCTTCGACAAATGGCTCACATCGCCGGTATGCACCACGAAGGCAGGTGCTTGCGATAGTGCGTTGATATCGGCGATCGCACGGCGCAGGCTGGCGACAACGTCGGGATTGGCCGCTTTGTGAAAGCCGACATGGGTATCGCTAATCTGCACAAACGTCAGCGCATTCTGCGCGGCCGCTGTGAGGGTGCCCGCGTTTGTCGCGCCAAGCGCGCGCGGTACGCCGCCGGCCACCGTCCAGACGACGGCGGCGCCGGTCCAGGCGGCGAGACAGCTCAATGCCTGGCGGCGCGCGGGATTGTGGCTAGGGTCGGCGGGGCTGAATTTGCTCATTTGGGTCTCCTTGAATCAAGGTTAGGGGTCGTTGACTTGTATTACCGGATTCACAGCCGAAATATTCCCCGAAGGTGCCTTCGGGGAATTCAGGAAAAAACATCCAAACGAAAGGTATTACTGGCCGTCAGGGTTGCCGTCGCTAGACCGCAATTGCCGGTCAAGCCAAGTATTTGCGTTGGTATCCACGCCTTGCGGGGCAGTCATGCTGACACCTTGATAAACAGATGTAGAACGGTCCTCAAATACGGGCGTGGGGGAACCATCGCTTGCCAGCTGTTGCTCAAACCACTTGTTGGATTCGATACCTACGGGCTGGCGGACAGTCATGCCGGTTCCCTGATTATAAGAGCTAGAACGGTCCTCAAACGCAGATGCAGGGAAGCCATCGCTGCCCAGCTGTTGCTCAAACCACTTGCTTGCATCGTTATCCGCGCGCTCGGTGCTGTTCGCCGCTAGTGCAGGCTGAAGTGCAGCGATCGAAAGCAGGGTGCCTAATGCAAGAGCCGATAACTTATTTCTGTTTGTAAACATTTTGAATCTCCTATATGAAGGTTGGTCGAGACGATTTGCCAATCAAACCGTCTACACCCTGCATAACCTAGGAGGCGTGAGGAATATTCCCAAAATTCATTTTATTTAGTTTCGGGAATAAAATGGGCCGATACCCGGTAACACAATATAGGAAAAACCTTGGCTGATAAGAACCGGCGCTTTGAAGAAATAGCACTGCCGCATCTTAGCGCCGCCTATAATTTGGCGCGCTGGCTGACCCGCAACGATCACGACGCGGAGGATATGGTGCAGGAAGCGTACTTGCGTGCGTTTAAGTTTTTCGACAGCTTCCGGGGCGAAGACGGACGCGCCTGGCTGCTCGCCATCGTGCGCAATACTTGTTATAGCTGGTTGAAGCAGAATCGTGTCCAGGAGCTGAATGATTCTTTTGACGAGCAGGTGCATGCCGAGGCGGACAGCAGCGGCGACCCGCAAGTCTCGATGCTGCAAAATGCGGATAAGCGGCTGCTTGACAGTGCGCTTGAAGCGCTGCCGCTCGAGTTCAGAGAAATACTGATTATGCGGGAGCTTGAGGATCTTTCCTATAAGGAAATCGCGACGGTAGCCGACATTCCGCTGGGCACGGTGATGTCACGGCTCGCCCGCGCGAGGGACATGCTACGCCGCTCGCTTGAACGGATTATGCAGGAGAAGTGAAATGAATTGCGATGAAACCCGGTATCTGATACACGGCCATCTTGATAAGGAAATCGACTTAGTGCGTGCTGTGGAAATTGAAAAACATCTTGAGGACTGCGCTGAATGCAAAGCGCTTTACTCTCAAGGAACCGCTATGCGATCGGCTATTCGCGAGCGCGCGAGCTATTATGCTGAGCCGAAATATCTTGAAGCGCGTATACGCGCTGCGCTGCCAAAACCCCGCAAAAAAACAATTGTTTTCGGACAACCCGGCTTAGGCTGGCTGCGATTTGCCGCTTCAATGGCATTTGCCGCGGTAATTACTTGGGGCGTGGCACTGCATTTTAATGCAGCTAATCAAGAGCAGCGCCTTACCGATGAAATCATCTCAGGCCATGTGCGGTCGCTCATGGGGGATCATTTGGCAGATGTGGCTTCATCCGACCAGCATACGGTAAAGCCCTGGTTCAACGGCAAGCTGGATTTTTCACCGGAGGTCCTCGATTTGACCGCGCAAGATTTTCCGCTGGTCGGCGGCCGGCTCGATTACATCAACGACAGGCCGGTGGCGGCGCTAGTCTACAGGCACCGCAAGCATTACATTAATCTTTTCGTTTGGCCCGTAGAGTCAGGCGAGAATAGCGTGGCGCGAAGCGAAAGCGAGCGGGGCTATAGTCTGATCCACTGGCGCAATTCGGGAATGCAGTTTTGGGCCGTGTCCGACCTAAATGCGACCGAGCTGATGCAGTTTGCAGGTTTATTGCAGCAGCCTGCTGCTCCACGCTAAGGCATTCACTTTTTCGGAATGTAAAGATCAGTGATGGTGCCTTGCGCCATCTCTGCGGCGAAGAACACAGTTTCAGAAAGGGTAGGATGGGGATGGATAGTGAGCCCGATATCCTCCGCGTCGGCTCCCATTTCCAGTGCGAGTACGGTTTCGGAAATGAGTTCGCCGGCGTTCGGTCCTACAATGCCGGCGCCGAGCAGTCTGTTGGTGCGTTTGTCGAACAAGAGCTTGGTCATGCCTTCGTCGCGTCCCTGCGCGAGCGCCCGCCCGCTCGCCGCCCAGGGAAACACTGCCTTTTCAAATTCGGTGCCTTGTTCCTTGGCTAGAGTTTCGGTCAGCCCCATCCACGCCACTTCCGGGTCGGTGTAGGCCACCGATGGAATACTACGCGCGTCGAACGCCACTTTGTGTCCCGCGATAACCTCCGCGGCGACCCGGCCTTCATGCGTCGCTTTGTGTGCGAGCATCGGTTCTCCAACAATGTCGCCAATTGCGAAAATGTGCGGCACATTGGTGCGCATCTGCTTGTCCACCGGGATGAGCCCCTTGTCAGTCACTTGAACACCGGCGCTCTCCGCGCCGATCGTGTTGCCGTTGGGCCGCCTTCCAACCGCCACTAGGACACGATCGAAAAGCTGCGACTTGGGCGCGTTGCTGCCGTCGAAATGCACTTTCAATCCGTCCTTTTGCAGTTCGATTTTTGCAGCTTTGGTTTTAAGATAGATTCCCTCGTAGCGTTTTTCAACGCGTTTTTGCAGAGGCTTGACAAGATCGCGATCCGCACCGAGCATTAATCCGTCCAGCAATTCCACCACGCTAATTTTTGAGCCCAACGCGTCGTACACGCACGCCAATTCCAGACCGATAATACCGCCGCCTATTACCAGCAATCTTTGTGGGATATCCTGGATCTCCAATGCGCTCGTTGAATCCATGATGCGCGGGTCGTCGGGATAGCCCGGAATCTTGGTCGCTTGCGACCCCGCTGCTATGATGCAGTAGTCGAAGGACACAGTTTTTCTGCCATCGCGCGTATCCACCTGCATCGTTTTGGGTGAGGCAAACCGGGCCACACCTTGCACGATCTGCACCTTGCGCTGTTTAGCGAGTCCCGCGAGGCCTTTGCTCAGTTTGCCGGTCACGCTTTGCTTCCAGGTGCGAAGTTTCTCGGTTTCGATTGTCGGCTTGCTAAAAGTCACGCCGTAACGGGCCATCTCCTCGGCTTCGCTCATGACCTTGGCGACATGTAGTAATGCCTTCGATGGAATGCAACCGACGTTGAGGCAAACCCCGCCCAAATCGGGATAGCGCTCGATCAAAATGACCTGTTTGCCCAAATCGGCAGCGCGAAATGCCGCAGTGTATCCGCCCGGGCCGGAACCGAGCACCACAACTTCTGCGCGGAGGTCGGCGCCGCTCCCTGTAGACGGAACGGCGGGCGAGACCTGACGTGTTGGGGGCGATTTAGCCGAAACCGAAGCGTCCAGCGTGAGAATCAGTGAACCCTCCGAAACCTTATCGCCGGTTTTAATCTTGAGCTCTTTCACCACTCCCGCTTGCGGAGCGGGAATATCCATGGTCGCCTTGTCAGATTCCAGCGTGACCAGCGGATCTTCCTGGGCTACGCTGTCGCCGGGTTTCACCAGGACTTCGATTACCGGCACATCTTTGAAATCGCCGATATCGGGTATTTTGACTTCAACAAGCTGGTTCATAGAAGCCTAGATTAGTCACGTAGAGAGGCGGCCTAGCATAACAGCCAATTAACAGGACGAACTAAGTGAAACCTGAGACATCCTGTTGCTCCTGTCTATATTGTGTTTCGCGTTGCTGCCTTAAAGTCTATTGCCGGATTTGTCCGTCGCCGAGCACGATGAACTTTTGCGAAGTGAGTCCTTCCAGCCCTACCGGGCCGCGCGCGTGAATCTTGTCGGTGGAAATCCCGATTTCAGCGCCCAGCCCGTATTCAAAGCCGTCCGCGAATCGGGTCGAGGCATTAACCATCACCGAGCTTGAATCCACTTCACGCAGAAAACGCATGGCATGGCTGTAGTCTTCGGTTACGATTGCGTCGGTATGTTGCGATCCGTAAGTCGCGATGTGCTCGATTGCCTGATCGAGGCTTTTCACCACGCGCACACTCAAGATCGGGGCCAGGTATTCCGTATACCAGTCTTCCTCGGTCGCAGGTTTCATTTGCGGCACCAGCCCGCACGCAGCCGGATCGCCGCGCAGCTCGACGCCTTTTTCCACATAAATTTTGCAAAGTGTTGGCAAAACCTTGGGCGCGATCGCTTCCGCTACCAGCAGTGTTTCCATAGTGTTGCACGTCCCGTAGCGCTGCGTCTTGGCGTTATCGGCTATGCGCACCGCCTTGTCCAAATCGGCCCGCTCGTCGATGTAGACGTGGCAGACGCCGTGCAGATGCTTGATAACCGGAATGCGCGCTTCGCTTGAAATGCGCTCAACCAGGCTTTTGCCGCCGCGCGGAACGATGACATCGACAAAATCCTTCATGGTAAGCAATTCGCCGACCGCTGCGCGGTCGGTGGTTTCAATTACCTGTACTGCGGTTTCCGGCAGTCCCGCAGCTCTTAAACCTTCGCGCACCAGTGCCGCAATGGCCTGGTTGGAATGCATTGCCTCCGACCCGCCACGCAGGATAGCCGCATTTCCGGCCTTGAGGCATAGCGCGGCCGCATCCGCGGTTACATTGGGGCGCGCTTCATAAATAATCCCTATCACGCCCAGCGGCACGCGCATTTTCCCAACCTGGATTCCCGAAGGGCGGTAATGGAGTTCGCTTATTTCGCCTACCGGGTCAGGCAGTTGCACTATCTGCAGCAAGCCCTCGGCCATGTCGTCTATCGCTCTTGCAGTTAGTGCAAGACGATCCAGCAGTGCGTGATCCAGCTTGTTAGCGCGAGCCGATTCCATATCTTTGTTGTTTGCAGCAAGCAGGCCCTTGACTTCGCGCCTTATCGCCTGCGCCACGGACGTGAGCGCCTGGTTCTTGGATTCAGTGCTGGCGCGGGCCATAAACCGGGACGCGGCGCGCGCTTCGCGCCCAACGCCCTGCATATACTTTTTGATGTCGAGAATATCCATATCAGTGCATTTTAACTCCGACCGAGCCGGAACAGAATCGCAATCCCAAGTTCAGGAACTCGTCCCATATTTGGCCCGAACCCAAGCCTTTAATCATGCGGTCAAGGCGCGCGCAATGCAAAAGCGCGTCTTCGAGCATACTTTTGCGCGTTCGCTTGGCGGCCGCCTGCATGAGGTCCTGGCGCGCGCCCCACACCCGCACGTCGCGAAACAGTTGCGGGAACGTCCTGCCCTGCTCCATACCGCTAACGATTTTAAGCAATGCCCGGACATCTTCGCTCACCGCCCAGAGAACGAGCAGTGGCGGCACCCCCTCGCCGCGCAGACCCTCGACAATCCGGGCCAAACGAGTCGCATCTCCGCTCAAAATCGCTTCACTGAGTTTAAATACATCGAAGCGCGCGACCTCCAGCACCGATTGCTTGGCGTCCTCGAAGCTCAGTTTCCCAGGCGGAAACAGCAGCGCAAGTTTTTGCACTTCCTGAAACGCGGCGAGCAAGTTGCCTTCAACCCGGTCGGAAATAAACTGCAACGTATCAGGATCTGCGCTTTGCTTCTGTGCCGCGAGTCGTCGAGCTAACCATTGTGGAAGTTGCCCGCGCTCCACCGCCTTGGCGCTAACCACTATACCTCGGTGAGCCAGGGCCCCGAACCATTTTGACCCCTGCGCTTGCCGGTCCAGCTTCGGAAGCTGCACCAAGCCCAGGAGTTCAGGTCCCACCGCGGAGCAGAAAGCTTCAATTGCCTGTGCGCCTTCAACGCCGGGTTTACCCGAGGGGACGCGCAGATCGATCAGTTTTTTGTCGGCAAACAGCGAGGGGCTTCGGCTGCTCATTGTCAGGCGCTGCCAGTCAAATCCGCCATCCGCGGTCAGTATTTCGCGCTCGGCAAATCCCGCCTGCTTTGCCGCCGCGCGTATGGAGTCGGCGGCCTCCAGTGCCAGCAGCGGTTCGTCGCCGTAAATCGTGTACAGCGATTCGAGTCCGCGCTGCAAATGCAGCTTGATTTGCTCGGCCGCGACCCGCATCGTCAACCGGGGGCGTTGGCCCCGCTCATGCGCTGCACCACCTGCTGCACCGCGTCGCTTTGCATGTCCTTGTACATCTGTGCTTCTTCGTCGTTGAAGGCCAGCACGGCCGTATCACTGTATGAAAGGACCCTCTTCAGAACGATTGCGGTTTGCGGCACCCAGTTGCGGCCTTTGTTGTTGTACACGCGGAACACGACGCGTAACTGCAGTTCATATTCGGCCACAGTGCCGCCGGTATTCACGGTAAGGATATCCTTTCCCCTGGTCTCGCCCAGGAGCTGAAAAATGGCGTCTGCGTTGTTGGGATTATCGCTTACACGGGCGTTGGTGCCGGCAAGCAATGCGCGCTTCAGTTCCGCGGCAAACGAAGGATCAGTGTCGGCGTTGACATAAACGGTATCGAAGGGCAGGGTAGCTTGTCCGCGCAAATGGAAGCCACATGACGCAACCGCGAGGCAAAATACGGCGAGCAGGACTCTATTGACCGGAGTGAACATTGTTACACCACTACATTGACCAATCGTCCAGGCACGACGACCACTTTCTTAACGGGTTGGCCATTTATGTATTTTTGCACACAGGGATGTGACACCGCTAATTTTTCTATAGCTTCGCGCGCGCAGTCCCGTGGAACGCGCATATTGCCGCGCAGCTTGCCGTTGACCTGCAACACGAGCTCAATCTCCTCCAGTTCCAGCGCCGTCTCGTCGACGGCAGGCCAAGGCGCGTCAATCAAATCGCCATGCTGGGCGTCATAGCCCAGCTCCTTCCACAGCGCATAGGTAATATGTGGCGTCACCGGATAGAGCACGCGTAACAAGATACTCAACGATTCCGAAGTAACCTGTGACAGCGCGTTTACGTCGGCGACTCCGGGTCCTCCGGAAAAGCCTTCAAGCAGATTGAGCATTTTCATGCAGGCGGATACGACGGTATTAAACTGCATTCGCTCGTAGTCATAGGATGCCTGTTTCAATGCAAGGTGGATGCCCCTGCGAAATTCGCGTATCCGAGGCGGTTGCGTAGACCAATCCTTAATCGGATTGCCGGGGCAAATCGAGGCGTGCTTGAGAGCGTCCCTCCCCGGTCCCGCAGCAAACAACCACAACCTGCGAAGAAACCGACTCGCGCCTTCAACTCCGGCATCAGACCATTCCAGTGTTTGCTCCGGCGGAGACGCAAACATAACGAATAGCCTTGCGGTATCGGCGCCGTACTCTTCAATCAGTGCCTGTGGATCGACGCCGTTGTTCTTGGACTTGGACATGGTACCCATGCCGCCGGATTCCACCGGTCTCCCGTCCGACTTGAGTCTCGCGCCCGTCCTGGAGTTGTTCTTATCAAACTCGATTTCAACCTCCGCAGGACTGAAGTAAACGATGCGGCCGTTCGCACTTTTACGGAAGAAAATTTCATTGAGCACCATGCCCTGGGTGAGCAGGTTGGCAAACGGCTCGTCGATCTTGATAATACCAATGTCGCGCATGACTTTGGTCCAGAAACGCGAGTACAGAAGATGCAAAATGGCGTGTTCGATGCCGCCGATGTATTGGTCTACTTGTAGCCAATAGCTGGCCCTCTCATCAACCATCGCACGGTTCTGGTCCGGACAGGCGTAACGCATGTAGTACCAGGATGAATCCACAAATGTATCCATCGTATCCGTTTCGCGCTTGGCTTTCTTTCCGCATTTAGGGCACTGGCAATCGTAAAATGCGGGTGTCTTGGTCAACGGATTACCGGTCCCGTCAGGCACCAAGTCTTCCGGCAATACCACAGGCAGCTGATCATCGGGCACCGGCACATCGCCGCAGTTTTCGCAATGAATTATAGGGATCGGGCAGCCCCAGTAGCGTTGGCGAGAAATTCCCCAATCGCGCAGGCGGTACTGGACGCGCTTTCGGCCCAAGCCCTTTTTGTTCAGCGCCGCTGCGATGGAATCGACCGCCTGCTGATAATTGAGTCCTGAAAATTCGCCCGAATCAAACGTGATACCGTGCTCGACATAAGCTTCTGCAAGCGGCAGCGCGAATGGAGCCCCGAAGGGCTTGATTACGGGCTTAACGGGCAACTGATACCGAGTGGCAAATTCAAAATCACGCTGGTCGTGCGCAGGAACCGCCATGACCGCACCCTCGCCATAGCCCATCAATACGTAATTCGCCACCCATACCGGTAGTTTATCCCCCGAGAGCGGGTGAATGACGTACCGGCCTGTAGCCATGCCGATCTTGTCTTGGTTTGCGAGTTCGGCTTCCATGACTGCGCCGCGCTTGCATTCTTCAACAAATGCTGCAAGCTGCCGATTATTCTTTGCTGCGCGGTTTGCCAGCGGATGTTCTGCGGCGACAGCACAATAGGTTGCACCCATCAAAGTATCAGCGCGCGTGGTGAATACCTTGAGTGTCTGGCCGGGATCGTCGGCGTAGGGAAACGCGATCTCGACGCCTTCGCTCCTACCGATCCAATTCGCCTGCATGGTCTTCACTCGTTCCGGCCAGCCCGGAAGTTGTTCCAATGCTTCGAGCAATTCGTCGGCGTACGCGGTGATCTTCAGGTAATACATCGGTATTTCGCGTTTTTCAACGAGTGCGCCGGTGCGCCAGCCGCGCCCGTCGATAACCTGCTCATTTGCGAGCACCGTCTGGTCCACCGGATCCCAATTGACGATGCCGGACTTTTTGAAGGCGAGCCCTTTTTTCAGCATGCGCAGGAACAACCACTGGTTCCAACGGTAGTAATCGGGCTTGCAGGTGGCAAACTCGCGCTGCCAGTCGATGCCGAAACCCAATGACTGAAGTTGTTTTTTCATGTACGCGATGTTGTCGTAAGTCCATTTCGCGGGTGGAAGATTATTCGCCATTGCCGCATTTTCCGCCGGCAGGCCAAACGCATCCCAACCCATCGGCTGCAGCACGTTGTAACCTCGCATGCGGTGGTAGCGGCTAAGGACATCTCCAATCGTGTAATTGCGCACGTGCCCCATGTGCAGCTTGCCTGAAGGATAGGGAAACATAGAAAGGCAGTAATACTTCGGCAGGTCAGAGCGTTCCTCGGCGCGGAATGCCTTGCGCGCTTCCCAGATTTGCTGTGCGTCCCGCTCTATTTGTTGGGGCTGATATTGCGCTTGCATAAAAAAGAATTTAGGTCTTAATTTTCCGCAGTGTATACCTTTGAAAGTATACCCGATCACGTGCCGGAAAACGGGGTGACAACACGTAGCTAGCGATGCGCGAAAGTTTTTTGTTGCACTCCGGTCTCGTGCGCCAGTTTTTATCGATGAAGCAAAAGCAATTTTTGCGCTGCGTAAGAATCACTAATTGCGTAAATAAAATAATGTAACAATCGCTTATAATTTTGTACTATACGCGCGGCATAACGTCTAGAATAACTTGGGTCGCTATCCGGATAAATATCTCAATGTCTCGCAAACACCCAGTCATCGCGGTAACGGGCTCTTCCGGCGCCGGCACCAGCTCGGTCACACAAACTTTCCAGCACATTTTCCGCCGTGAGTCGATTAACGCCATTACGATCGAAGGCGACAGCTTTCATCGCTATGACCGCGAGGAAATGAAGCTGGAGATCGCAAAGGCGGAAAAAAACGGCCAGCATCCAATCAGCCATTTCGGCCCGGAGGCGAACCTATTTCCTGAACTGGAGACATTGTTCCGGCAGTACGGCGAGCACGGCACCGGCAAGGTGAGGCGCTACTTGCACAACGAGGAAGAAGCCGCGCCGTTTAACCAAGCGCCCGGTACCTTTACGCCATGGGGGCCGCTGCCGGAAGGCAGTGAACTTTTGTTTTACGAGGGCTTGCACGGCGGGGTCGTGACCGAAAACGTCAATGCCGCCAAATATGTCGATTTGCTTATCGGCGTGGTGCCGATTGTCAACCTGGAATGGATACAGAAGATTCACCGCGACATGAAGGACCGCGGCTACTCGATCGAGGCTGTGACGCACACGATCCTACGGCGAATGCATGATTACGTCTATTACATCACGCCGCAGTTTTCCCGCACCCACATCAATTTCCAACGCGTGCCGACGGTGGACACTTCCAATCCGTTTATCGCGCGCGATATTCCTACGGCGGATGAAAGCTTCGTGGTAATCCGTTACCGCAATCCCAAGGGAGTCAACTTTCCGTATCTGCTGGCCATGATCCATGATTCGTTCATGTCGCGGCCCAACTGCATTGTAGTGCCCGGCGGCAAAATGGGCCTGGCGATGCAACTCATCTTAACTCCGCTCATTCTCGAACTGATGGAAAAGAAGAAGCTTGCCTGATTCCGTTTCGGTCAAATAACGGCGATCGCATATAATAATTTATTTAGCGAACAAGCGCCGAGCAGTTCTGCATGTCCATCCTCTCAGGGTTAAATCCTCAGCAGCTGGAAGCTGTCACGCTTCCCAAACAGTCGGCGCTGGTTCTTGCCGGTGCGGGCAGCGGCAAAACGCGCGTGCTCACCACACGTATTGCCTGGCTGATTCAGACCGGCCAGTCGGGGCCAATGGGCATCCTGGCGGTTACCTTCACCAACAAAGCGGCGAAGGAGATGCTGGCACGCATTTCGGCCATGCTGCCGATCAACACTCGTGGCATGTGGGTCGGCACATTTCATGGGTTATGCAATCGCCTGCTGCGCGCGCATCATCGCGATGCGGGATTGCCGCAGCTTTTCCAGATAATTGACAGCGCGGATCAACTGGCATTGATTAAGCGCCTCATGAAAAGCCTTAATGTGGACGATGAGAAATACCCGGCGAAACAGCTGCAGTACTTCATCAACGACGCAAAAGAACAAGGCTTGCGGGCTGCCGAGGTTGAAACTGCGGATGATTATTCGCGCAAGCTCAATGAGCTTTACCAAGCGTACGACGAGCAGTGTCAGCGCGAGGGCGTAGTGGACTTTGCCGAATTGCTGCTGCGCTCATATGAATTGCTGTCGCGCAACGAATTCCTGCGCGAGCATTATCGCGCTCGTTTTCAGCATATTCTGGTAGATGAATTGCAAGACACCAGCCGCTTGCAATACCTTTGGCTCAGGCTTCTCACCGGTCCAAAAAATTCGGTTTTTGCTGTCGGAGATGACGACCAGTCAATTTACGCTTTCCGCGGCGCAAGCGCAGGAAACATGCTGAGTTTCGCGCAGGATTTCGGGGCGGCCACCGTAATCAAACTCGAGCAAAACTACCGCTCGCATGCAAATATCCTGGATGCCGCAAATGCGCTGATTCGCCACAACCAAGCGCGCCTCGGAAAAAATCTGTGGACTGCCGAGGGGCACGGCGAACCTCTGCGCCTTTATGAAGCCGCAATTGATCTCGAGGAAGCAGGACATATCGTGGAGGAGGTGAAAGCGCTGGCCGCCGGGGGCAGTAAACTTTCGGACATGGCGGTGCTGTACCGTTCCAACGCCCAGTCCAGATTGCTGGAGCACGCGTTATTTTCCGCTGCAGTTCCATACCGGGTATACGGAGGCCTGCGCTTTTTTGAGCGCCAGGAAATCAAGCATGCGCTTGCTTACCTTCGACTCGTGGCAAATCCCGAGGATGACGGCGCGCTTTTGCGGGTGATCAATTTTCCAGCGCGCGGCATAGGCAGCCGCAGCCTGGAGCAAATGCAGGAACAAGCGCTGGAGCAGCACTGCAGTTTGTGGCAAGCGGCGCTGCGCAAAGCGCGAGCTAAAGCGCCGGGAAGCGGCCCTCCACAGAAAAGAGGCATCGAAAGTTTTGTCGCCCTGGTCGAATCGCTGCGCTTAACCTGCACCGCGCTGGCCTTGCCGGAAGTAATCGAACACGTCATCGAACAAAGCGGTCTCAAACAACATTACCAGGGGCAGAAGGACGGCGCTGATCGTCTGGAAAATTTGGCGGAACTCAGTAATGCCGCGGCCGGTTTCGTTATTGAAAGCGCTGAATCAAGCGTGCAAAACATGCTGGTGGAATTTCTAGCACATGCCGCGTTGGAAGCCGGCGAACACCAAGCGGGGGAAGGCGCGGACGCTTTGCAACTGATGACCGCGCATTCCGCCAAGGGCCTGGAGTTTCACACGGTGTTCATCAGCGGGTTGGAAGAGGGATTATTTCCGCACGAACAAAGTCTGATCGAACCCGGTGGACTGGAAGAAGAGCGGAGGCTGATGTACGTAGCGCTTACCCGCGCCCGGCGCAGGCTGTACCTGAGCTTTTCGCAGAACCGAATGCTGCATGGGCAAACGCGCTACAGCATCGCTTCGCGCTTTCTGGGAGAAATTCCGATCGAGCTGATTAAGCGGGTCAACCCGAAATCGGGTGTCGGAAATTCAGTGCTTAGCATTGAAGACAAGACTGCGCGGGGTCTGAGCCCTCAACCCTTAAATTTTAGCGCTGAGCTGCCGTCATCGTGGCATGTAGGGCAAAATGTGCTGCATCCAAAATTCGGCGCTGGAGTAATCGTTAATGCCGAAGGGCGCGGGTCGGACGCCCGGGTACAGGTCAATTTTCACAAAGCTGGAGTGAAATGGCTGGCTCTGGAGTACGCTAAGCTGATTCCAGCTTGAAGTGAAGTTTCGTTGATATGCCTAAGCGCCGGCGTAAATATCCCGGAAGCTGGCATACATGGATGCAAGAGTAACCGGGACCAGAATCAGGAAACCAAGTAGCAGCGGGATACTGGCAATTATCGATAATATGAACAACGCGATGCCATAAATCAAAAACGGGACGACGTTTTTCATGCAGGCGTCAAAGCTTGATTTCAGCGCGGCGAAAGGCGGCATGTCGTTTAACACCGCAAGCGCCGGGGCGAACCACAGAGCCATCGCAAGCGGCACGTAGAGTGCAAGACCGACCAGCATTGCAAGCATAGTACCGCTCAGCGTCGCGCTCATCGCGGCAATGTCGGGCTTGTTCCCTGTCATGAGGTTGAACAGGGCGCCGCCCCCGAGCAGGAACATCACGCCGAGTATAATGATTTGTCCAACAAGATAGACGCCGCCCAGTGCGATAAGCGAGTTAGTGTTTTTCGTGAAGCCGGCAAATAGGTGCGCGATTTCCAGTTCTTCGCCTCTCTGCTGTGCCTGGCAACCGATCATCAATCCGCCGAGAAAAACGGGCGAGAGTATATAAAATATCAGGGGCCCAAGTATCGGGATATAATGCAGCGCAAATGCTATCAAGAACAGAATAATGATCAGGACCACCCAGATTATCGGGCTTCTTTTAAAGAGATCAAATCCCTGCACGATCCATTGCCAACCTTGGCCGACGGCAACCTGACGCGGCTCCATGACACGCTCCCTAGAAAAATCGTTATTTAGGGCTATAAATTATACCGATTTGCACAAGATTTGAAGCCATGCTGCACGGCTTACGGCCAGACGAAGTCTGATTTGCCGTTGACGTGCTGCTTGAGGATATTCATAAAATGATGGGGATCCTTTGCGTGCGTCAACTCTCCCGGCCGCGGAAGGTGGAAGTCGTACAAACGCGAAACCCAGAAGCGCAGTGCGCCGGCGCGCAACATCACCGGCCAAGCCTTGTGCTCGTTTGACGTGAAAGAACGGCCGGCATGATACGCTGTAAGCAACGCCAAGGTGCGTCCGGGATCCAGTTTAAAGTCCGTATCGATGCACCAATCATTGGCCGCAATGGCCAAATCATATAGCAATACATCGTTGCAAGCGAAATAGAAATCGATAACTCCACTGATTGCGTCGCCGCGAAAAAGCACGTTATCGCGGAACAAGTCCGCGTGTATCACGCCGCGTGGCAGATCCTGGTAACGGTAGAGAGACTGAAAGCGCAGCTCTTCCCTGAGAATTTCGGCTTCAATTGGCGACAGGAAAGGCATAAGCTGCGGAGCAGTTGCATTCCACCAACGCGTACCACGCGGGTTATCCATCCGCGCCGCATAGGTTTGACCCGCAAGATGCATGTCTGCAAGCAACTCGCCGACTTCAGCACAATGCGCCGGGGTGGGTTTGTCCAGATCACTTCCCGCAAGTCGAGTGACAATGCACGCCGGCCTGCCGTTGAGTTCCGCTAAGAAGCAATTCTGAAGGTTGGCAATCGGGTCAGGGCACGGTATGCCATGGCTCGCCAGATGTGACATCAGGTTGAGATAAAACGGCAACTCTTCGGCGTGCAGCTTCTCGAATAAAGTGAGCACGTATCGGCCGTGGGTCGTATCCACAAAATAATTGGTGTTGTCGATGCCGGCGGCAATGCCGTGCAGAGCGGTAAGGGTGCCCAGCGAGTAATTTTTCAGCCATGCCGAAAGCTGATCCGGGGTAACGGTGGTGAAAACGGACATAGACTATGCGAGTCAGCCGCGGCAAATCAGAATTCTGGCGGCGGCATTCTGTTCGGATCGAATCCTGTAACGCCTGACAGGTAACGCTCTAGAACTGGAATATCAGCCACATCGGCACTTTGACGGGATTAGCCGTGTCGTCGCGCACGAACGTGCCGGTGCCGTTCTCATCAATCAAGTAATAAGGAACACCGGTGGCTGGAGTGACTTTGACCATGTAGAGTCTGCCGTGCACCCGGTATTCCTCAATAGTCTCTTTGCCACGCTTTTTGATTGTCACTTCCGGCTCCAGCGACTGGTCCCCTTGTGGCGGTGGAGGAGGAGCCGCCTCTGGTACAGGCTGCAAATCTTTAGGCCGATCGCTCTGTGCAAACGCGGTCAGCGCAAAACATAACATGGCAATAGCCAGCAATCGCATATTTACTGAATTAACAGCCCGCAAACGAAAGTGCATTAGTTTACCATTGGACCAGCGATTACAGGTTAAGTTGAATTTCCCTCTCTTTCGCGGAAGGCTCGAAGCCGCGCTTTTCGTAATGATTGAAAATCGCATCTACAACCGCTTTGGGTTCATTTATTACGTGGATTAAATGCATATCCTCGGCGTCAATCATCTTTTCAGCCACCAGGGTGTGCCTGAACCAGTCCAGCATACCGCGCCAAAATGGTTCGTGCACTAAAATGATGGGCATTTTACGCGTCTTGCCGGTCTGCACCAGAGTGAGCGCCTCCATCAGTTCATCCAGCGTGCCGAACCCGCCGGGCAGCACCACATAAGCGCTGGCAAACTTGACAAACATTACCTTGCGTGCAAAGAAATGCTGGAATGTCTGGCTGATGTCCTGGTAGGCGTTACTACGTTGCTCATGCGGTAGCTGGATATTCAAACCGACGCTGGGGCTGCTACCGAAAAAAGCGCCCCTATTGGCGGCTTCCATAATGCCGGGCCCGCCGCCCGATATCACGCTGAAACCCGCATCAGACAGCTGGCGTGCGATCGCTTCGCCAAGTTTGTAATAGGGGTGGTCTTGCGTACAACGCGAGCTGCCGAATATGCTTACGGCAGGGCGGACCGCCCTCAGGCGTTCGGTCGCTTCCACAAATTCTGACATAATCGCCATTACGCGCCAGGATTCGCGGGCTGACCATGTTTTTTCAAGAAACTCCGGGGTTATGGATTGCTGCAATTTTTCTGGAAGGTCCATGTTAGAAATCCGTTTAGTGAATTTAAAGTTTAGCTGGTGCGGTGTGCCGAAATGAAAAGTGCGCCCGCAAATTCCGGCACCGAACCGCAGTCAAGCGGAAGTAAGACGCTGCTTTTGGTCGACGGTTCTTCGTACCTGTACCGCGCATTTCACGCAATGGAGCAGAAGGATTTGCGCAGCCGCCGGGGCGAGCCCACGGGCGCAATTCACGTCGTGCTCAATATGCTGCGCCGCCTGCGCAGAGAGTACAACGCCGATTATATCGCCTGCGTGTTTGACGCGAAAGGCAAAACCTTCCGCGAAGAACGTTATCCTCAATACAAAGCCAACCGGCCTGCGATGCCGGAGGATCTGGCAATTCAGATCGAACCATTACAGCAATGTATTCGTGCCCTGGGTTGGCCATTGCTTATCATTGAAGGCGTTGAGGCGGACGATGTCATCGGCACGCTGGTGACGCACGCCGCGCGCGAGGGCATCAACAGCATTGTTTCCACCGGTGACAAGGATCTTGCGCAATTAGTGAACCGTCAGGTTAGTCTGATAAACACTATGAACAATGAGAAATTGGACGAGCAAGGAGTGCTTGCCAAGTTTGGTGTTGAGCCTTCACGCATCTTGGATTATCTGACGCTGATTGGCGACAGCGTGGATAACGTGCCCGGCGTGGAAATGGTTGGGCCGAAAACCGCGGTGAAATGGCTGTCACAGTATCAAACGCTCGACAACCTGATGGCGCATGCAAGCGAAATTCCCGGCGTCGTCGGCGAGAATTTGCGCAAATCTCTCGACTGGCTGCCGCAGGCGCGACAGCTGCTTACCGTGAAATGCGACGTAACTTTGCCTGTAAGTCTCGATGATCTCACCCCGCGATCGCCTGACACTGAAAAGCTCACTATGTTGTTCGAGCGTTTCGATTTGAAAAAATGGCTCGAAGAGATCCGTGCGTCAAGAGCAAAAGCTCAGGGTTCAGGATTGGCAGCCGACGTTTCGGAGAGCATCGACTTTAGTATTGAACCTCGAGCACTGGGCACTCAACCCAGGACCTACGAAACTTTGCTTACCGCTGACCAGCTGAGCGCATGGCTGGAAAAAATTAACAGCGCGGCCCTGGTTTCAGTAGACACCGAAACCACGGGGCTCGATCCGCTGCAGAGCAAGCTGGTCGGCATCTCGTTCTCTGTGCAGGCGCATCATGCCGCTTATCTTCCCCTCGCACACCGCTATTCCGCGGCACCGCCTCAGCTCGATTTGCAGTGGGCTTTGCAGAAGCTCAAGCCCTGGCTGGAAGATGCCGGGAAATCCAAGCTTGGGCAGAACCTCAAGTATGACAAGCATATATTTGCCAATCACGGTGTCACACTGCGCGGTATCGAGCATGACACTTTACTGCAATCCTATGTTCTGGAAAGCCACCGACCGCATGACTTGGACACTCTGGCGCAGCGCCATCTCGGCGTCAAAACCGTCACTTATGATGAAGTGACCGGGAAAGGTCCGGGCCGCATCGGTTTTGAGCAGGTGGCTGTGGAGCAAGCAACCGATTACGCGGCGGAGGACGCGGACATCGCCCTGCAGCTGCATCAAAATCTTTATCCGCAGATTGCGGGCGAACCCAAACTAGAAGCAGTTTACCGGCAGGTCGAAATGCCGCTCATCGATGTGCTCTTCGACATGGAACGGTACGGCGTGCTGCTGGATGTAAAACGTTTGGAGGAGCAAAGCCGCGAATTGGGAAACAGGCTCGTCGAACTCGAAAACGAAATTTACCGGCTCGCAGAGCAACCGTTCAATATCAATTCGCCCAAGCAGATTCAGGAAATCCTGTTTGAGCGCCACAAGCTCCCGGTTGTGAAGAAAACACCCGGAGGCGCGCCTTCCACCGATGAAGACGTGTTGCAGGAGCTCGCGCTGGATTATCCTTTGGCCAAGCTGATCCTCGATTATCGCGGATTGGCGAAACTCAAATCCACCTACACGGACAAGTTACCGCGCATGGTGAACGCCGGGACAGGACGTGTGCACACCAATTACGCCCAGGCGATCGCGGTGACCGGCAGACTCGCCAGCAATGATCCGAATTTGCAAAACATACCGGTGCGCACCCAGGAAGGACGCAGGATCCGCGAGGCATTTATAGCAGCCCCCGGTCGTCAGATCGTCTCGGCAGATTATTCGCAGATTGAACTTCGCATCATGGCGCATATTTCACGCGATGCGAGCTTGCTTAAAGCCTTCGCCGAAGGCGAAGACATCCACCGTGCTACGGCAGCCGAGATATTCGGCATTGCGCCAAATGAAGTCGGGGCTGAACAGCGGCGTTATGCCAAGGTGATCAACTTCGGCCTGATTTACGGCATGTCGGCTTTTGGCTTGGCGAGCCAGCTGGGCATTGATCGGGGCGCGGCGCAGCTTTACATGGAACGCTATTTCGCCCGTTACCCGAAGGTTGCGGATTACATGCAACGCACCCGCGAACTTGCCAAACAACAAGGTTTCGTTGAAACTGTGCTTGGCAGAAGACTTTGGCTTCCCGACATTAATAGTTCCAACAATGCGCGTCGGCAGGGCGCCGAGCGCGCTGCAATCAACGCACCGATGCAGGGTACCGCCGCAGATCTTATCAAACTCGCCATGATCGCGGTCCACGAGTGGCTTAAGCACAAAAATCTCAAGGCCAGGCTGATCATGCAAGTGCACGATGAACTGGTACTCGAGGTACCTGATGATGAACTCGGGTTGCTGAGGATTGAGTTGCCCAATCTCATGTGCAGCGTTGCGAAATTGGAAGTGCCGTTGGTGGTACACGTCGGGACAGGACCGAACTGGGAGAAGGCGCATTGAAGCCCAGGTGACAACGTCGGCAAAAAAGCTCAGACTCATAGTCGCACAAGTCAGGCTGGTTAACCTGCCCAACCGTTGAACCGTGGAAAAGCTCAAACACAAACGTTTTTTGATATTACTCGCGCTGGCTGCAGTGCTGATTCTGCTGTTTGCACAAGGTCTGTCGCACGGGTCCCCTGCGCCCCGGGTAACATTTACATCGCTCCAAGGCAAAAAAATCGCGCTCGAGAGCCTGCACGGCAAGGTGGTGCTGGTAAATTTCTGGGCTACCGACTGCAGCGTGTGCATGCATGAGATGCCGCAGTTGATCAATACCTACCGCAAGTACAAGGCGCAGGGGTTCGAAACCGTCGCTGTTGCGATGAGCTACGACCCGCCCAACTATGTGCTTGACTACGCCGAAAAGAATTCGTTGCCCTTCAATGTTGCGCTGGATGTGCAGGGAACCATTGCGCGGGCATTCGGCGATGTGACGCTCACTCCAACTGTCTTTATCATCGACAAGCGCGGCAACATCGTCAAACGCATCGTCGGCGAGCCGGATTTCGCCCAGCTGGACCGGTTAATCGAGGACAAGCTTGCGGCGCGAGTGGGCGCTTAACAAAAATTCTTCAATCTGCGAAGTTCGGCTAAAGTACGTTCGCTAGGCCCGCGTCATGGGCTTGCTGATCGGCATGGTAGCTGGAGCGCACCAACGGGGCGCACGCGGCGTGCGTGAAGCCCATTTCCAGCGCGCAACTTTCGAACATCTTGAAAAGCTCCGGGTCCGCGTAGCGCATGACCGGAAGATGGTGGCTGCTCGGCTGCAGGTACTGGCCAAGCGTGAGCATTTCTACACCATGATTACGCAAATTGCGCATGACCTCCATGATTTCGTCGTCGGATTCACCCAATCCCAGCATCAAACCCGATTTGGTTGGAATGCCTGGAAAACGTGATTTAAAGTCGCTGAGCAGTTTAAGCGAATTCCAGTAGTCGGCGCCCGGCCGCACATGCTTGTAAAGCCGCGGCACGGTTTCCAGGTTGTGATTCAATACATCCGGCGGGCAAGTGCCTAATATATCCAGAGCTATAGTCAGTCTCCCGCGGAAATCGGGCACCAAGGCTTCAATGCGGGTCTGCGGCGATAATTCGCGCACACTGCGGATGCAATTTGCAAAATGGCGCGCGCCGCCGTCGCGCAAATCGTCCCGGTCCACGCTGGTGATTACTACGTAGCGCAGATTTAATGCAGCCACGGTTGTGGCGAGATTGATCGGTTCTTCAGAATCGGGAGCCAGCGGCTTACCGTGCGCCACATCGCAGAACGGACAGCGTCGTGTGCACAGATCCCCGAGAATCATGAACGTCGCAGTGCCTTTTCCGAAACATTCGCCGATATTGGGGCAGGAAGCTTCCTCGCAGACCGTGTGGAGATTGTGTTCGCGCAGCGTTCGCTTGATGTCGTAAAATCGGGCGCTGCTCGCAGACCTTACGCGAATCCATGCTGGCTTTTTAAGCCTCTCCTGCGGCACAATCTTGATTGGCATGCGCGCAAATTTAGCCGCTCCTTTCTGTTTGAAACCTGCGGATTCGGAGTTCATATTTTGCGCAAGCGGTAAGTGAGCATTTCGGACAGCCTCTTGGTTATGCAATCCAGCGAATCGTCAATCCCCAGGTCGCGCAGCTGAGTCACCCGCAATCCCGGATAGCCGCAGGGCTTGATCGTGCGAAACGGCCGCAAATCCATGTCGACGTTGAGCGCAAGACCGTGGTAGCAACAGCCTTTTCTTACACGCAATCCCAACGCGGCGACTTTTGCGCCGTTAACGTATACACCCGGAGCCCCGATTCGGGTTTCCGCATTTATTTGGTAAGCTTCAAGCAAATCGATCACCGATTCTTCCAAGCGCTTCACCAGCCCGCGCACGCCGATCCTCAAGCGCAGCAAATCGAGCAACACATAGGCGATGATCTGCCCGGGCCCGTGGTATGTGATCTGACCGCCGCGGTCGGTTTTAACTATGGGTACGGTGCCGTCTTGAGGTAGATTTTCCGGTTTTACGTTCAGTCCCAAGGTGTAAACCGGCAGGTGCTGCAGAAGCCAGACCTCGTCTTCGCTTTCGGCATTGCGCCGCTGAGTGAACACCTGCATCGCTCGCCAGATGTCGACGTAATCCGTAAGGCCCATATGCCTGACGCGCAATGACATGCAAGACGCCGCACGCGACCATTTCGCCGCACCGTACGCTGCTTCGTATTTATAGGCCTCAAGTCCCACGCCTTAAGCCTCGCTCAAAGAACCATCACCACCATCGGGTGATCACACAGCTCTCGGTAGAGCTCATCCAGTTGGTCTTGCGAATTGGCCTGAATAATGCAGGTGAGACTCAGATATTTGCCTTTTTTACTTGTTTTCATTTCCATGCTAGCAGGATCGAAGTCGGGAGCATGACGCATGACGATTTGCAGGATTGCCTGGGCAAATCCCGCTTCGCTCTTGCCCATGATCTTGATAGGGAAAGCACATGGGTATTCTACTGATGAAATCTCAATGCCCATTTACTCTCGCGGATTTATATGGGTTGCGCCTCGCTTTGCCGGATGACCGCCGCTTTATAAGCTTGATATAAGTCATACATGCGCCAGAACAGCTTCCCCGGTTTACCGTCACCAACCGGTCGCTTGTCCAGAGTCGTGATGGCCAACACTTCCTTTCCGGACGAGGTCATCCAGAGTTCTTGCGCCGTGCGAACTTCGGTTTCCGAAACTGCTCTCACCTCGTGGGGAATGGCATGGGCCCGCGCAAGTTCCAAGACTACATCATAGGTTATTCCAGGAAGGATTAAATTGCTTTTCGGCGGGGCGAGCAGCACGCCGTTTTTGACCACGAAAATATTGCTTGCGGCACCTTCGGTTAGAAAACCGTCGCGGAGCAGGACGGTCTCTGCGGCACCGCGGTCCACCGCCAACTGCCGCAGCAGTACGTTGGGCAATAACGAAATGGCCTTGATGTCGCACCGCAGCCACCGGTTATCCTGAGCAGAAATGGCGACTACCCCCGTTCTCAAGATTTCCGGAGAAGTGGCTTGCAGCGGCATGCTCATCATGAATACGGTGGGCTGCGCCTGTTTTGGGAAGGCGTGGTCGCGTTTCGCGGCTCCACGCGTTATATGCAAATAAATATGCTGATCTTCGCCCTCGTTCTGCGTAACAAGTTGCGCGAATAATCCCGCCCATTGAACATCCGGGTAGGGATTTTTGAGGAAGATGTTGTCCAGATTCGACTGCAAACGCCGGAGGTGCTCCTTGAGCCGGAATGGCTTTCTCGAGTAGCAGGGAATGACTTCATATACCCCGTCGCCAAAAATGAATCCGCGGTCGAGCACCGGGATACGTGCTTCGTCGAGAGGCATGAATCTGCCGTTTAAGTAAACCGTGTTCAACTGAAAAGCCGCTTTAGTTAAACAACAGCCGCAAGCTGTCCCACCCTCGAACCAGGATATTGGCAGGTTCCACGTTATCAAGTGCGACCAACGGATGTTGTGTTACGGGTTTGCCGTCTATCGTTAGTTTCACGACCCCGATCGTCTGTCCCGTGCTGATTGGCGCAATCAGCGGTTGCCGGCTTTCCATGGTCGCTTTCAAACTTTGCGATTGGCCTTTGGGCAGGCTTAAATAAACATCCTCCGGGAATCCAGCTTCGACCGTATTCTCAGCGCCCTTCCATACGGTGAAAGTGGTCACGGGTTGACCTTTTGTATAAAGGTGCAGCGTGTCGTAGAACTGGAACCCGTAATTAAGAAGCTTCTGGCTTTCCGTGGCCCGTAGATTGTCGGATGCAGTATCCAAGACCACCGCAATGAGGCGTCGTGATCCTCTTTTGGCGGTGGAGATAAGGCAATAACCCGCATTTTCTGTATAACCGGTTTTCAGTCCGTCCACATAGGGATCGGTCCAAAGAAGACGATTACGGTTGAATTGTTCGATATTGTTGTATTTATATTCCTTGATTGAATATAGCGAATAGTATTCTGGAAAATCGCGTATGACCGCCGCGGCCAGCAAAGATAGGTCATACGCGGTGGAATAATGCTGCGGATCGGGCAAGCCGGTGGAATTCATGAAGTGCGTGTTTTTCATTCCAAGACGCTGCGCCTCACTGTTCATCATTTGCGTAAATGCTTCTTCGCTTCCCGCAATACCTTCCGCAAGCGCTATACAGGCATCGTTGCCTGATTCCACGACCATACCGCGTATCAAATCTTCCACTTTTACCGGTTTGCCCGGTTCGATGAACATGCGCGAGCCTTCGGCGTGCCAGGCGTGGGTTGAAACCGCGAATTGCTGCTCGAGCGTGATTTGTTTCTGCTTGAGTGCCGCAAACGTCAGATAAGCCGTCATAAGCTTTGTAAGCGATGCCGGCTCGATCCTTGTGTTTATGTTCTGCCCGACCAATATTTGTTTGCTGTAATAATCAGTCAGCAGGTACGATTTTGCCGCAATTGAGGGCGGTTGCGGGACAGGCAATTGCTGGGCGAAAAGCGGGGATGGAAACAGAAGAAAAAGCAGTAACAGAGGTTTTGCCGTTCGCATCAGCGAAATTATACTATACGCGTCCTTTGCTGAGAAACAACCGAGCCATGCCAACAGCAATCACAGCAGCCGGGCCGGCACTGATGTCTTGATTTAACTTCACCGCTATTCGCGGCGAAGTCTGCAAAACTTCAACCCGGGAAATGGCGGCACGCGCGCCGAATAAACGCCATTTGTTGACGAAAGCGTCTGCAGCCGTCGCAAAGTAAGAGGTGCACTCTCAATCCCGCCCACTCTAGCAAATTCAGGCGGCGATCCAGGGATTGCGAAACCAGCATTGAAACTTCCTTACAGGTGAGCATTACGTTCCCTCGAATTTACCGCCGAACCAATTATGCTCCAAGCATAATTTCAAGCTCATGCGCGCGCGGTACAGCATAACCCAACAGTTGGTCGCAGTAATCTGCATGCCCTTACATATTTCCTCGGTACTTAATCCGAGGAACTCGCGCATCATAAATACCCGCGCGGTATGGGCCGGCATCAATTTCGTGCAAATCTCAAATATTTCCCAGAATCTTTTGTTCTCCAGATTTTTGAGTGGGTCGGCCCAAGCTTGCGGCCACGTCTGCCAATGGCCGTCGGGCTGGAAAAGCGTATCGAAGTCACCTGCCCCGCTATCCAACTCGGCTTCAAGGCTGACTTGTCCTGCCTCTTTCGCCTGTTTGCGGTACAGATCGAGAATTTTATGTTTGAGGATGCCTGTCAGCCATGTTTTTGCCGACGATTTGCCAGAGAATGTGGCCCGGTTTTCCAGCGCCGCGAGCAGTGTTTCCTGCACCGCGTCTTCTGCCGATGGGTTATCGCGTAATTGCAGCAGCGCATAACGCAGCAGATAAGGGCGGTATTCTTCAAGCAGCGCGAGCGAAAGCGCGCCCGATGTAGTCTCGTTTTTCGCCACGAGGAAAAGCGGCTCAGTTAAAAAGTTAAGTAAATTTAGACGCTTCCGGTCGCAAATACAAGGGGACGGGGCTCTTGAAAAGCACAGATGGAGACCTATATTAAAGCAAACGGCGCTTAACAGGCGCCGATTTGATTATCAACCAATATGGAGGTGGCAATTTATGGCAAACATCACGCGTTATGACCCGTTTGACGACGTGTTTGGCGATCTTTTGAAGGGTTTCTTCGTGCGGCCCGTGAGTTTTGAAGGTCAGTCGCAACCGGCGCTCAAGGTCGATGTGACTGAAGATGACAAGGCGTACAAGGTGAAGGCCGAACTCCCAGGTGTGAAGAAAGAGGACATTAACGTGTCAATCGATGGCAATCGAATCGCCATCAATGCTGAAGTGAGGAAGGAGCACGAGGAAAAGGACGGCCAGCGAGTGCTACGCAGCGAACGGTACTTTGGGAAATTCTCGCGCAGCTTTCAGCTTAATCAGGACGTAGATGAAAGCAAGGCTGAGGCCAAGTATACTGACGGCGTATTGCAACTGGTACTGCCGAAGAAAGCCGCGGTTTCCGCAAAAAGGCTCACCATTAGCTAACACGGATGTGCGTTGAAAAAAAGGCGGCCCAGTGCCGCCTTTTTTTTGCCTGCAAAGTGTAGAATAACGCTCTTCCCGTCCGCGCAGAATATCCATGCCTCTCAATTCAACCAATGTAAGGCAGAAGGCCAACGACCTCGCCGAAGCGCTGCCGTACATTCAGCGTTTCCACGGCAAGACAATTGTCATCAAGTTCGGTGGCAATGCCATGACCGACGAATTCCTCAAGCACGGCTTTGCCCGCGATGTAGTCCTGCTCAAGCTCGTCGGCATGAACCCGGTGGTGGTGCACGGCGGCGGGCCGCACATCAACGAACTCCTGAAGCGTGTCGGAAAAGAAAGTGAGTTTGTCCAGGGAATGCGGGTTACCGACCGCGAAACCATGGATGTCGTGGAAATGGTATTGGGTGGACAGGTCAACAAGCAGATCGTAAGCCTTATCAACCGGCATGGCGGCAGAGCAATAGGCCTGACTGGCAAGGACGGAGATTTTATTCGCGCAAGAAAATTGAAGTTGAGAAGCCGCGCGAACCATGAAGAATGGCTAGATATGGGGCATGTTGGCGAAGTGGTTGGAATTGATCCCCAAATAGTTACATTGCTCGATAGCCAGGATTTTATTCCCGTCGTCGCACCGATCGGTGTTGGCGACAACGGCGAATCCTACAATATCAACGCCGACTTGGTGGCCGGCAAAATCGCCGAGACGCTGAAAGCCGAAAAGCTGATTTTGCTTACCAATACACCCGGAGTGCTGGATAAGAAGGGAAACGTGCTAACCGGTTTAAACGCGGCCAAGGTGAAAAGTTTAATCGAGGACGGCACGATCTCGGGCGGCATGCTGCCCAAGGTGAACTGTGCACTTGAGGCGGTGCGTAACGGTGTGAAAACTTGCCATATTATAGACGGTCGTGTGGAGCACGCACTTCTTCTCGAAGTCCTTACCGACGAAGGCGTGGGTACGCTGATTCGTGCGGGTGCGCGATGAGCGCCGTAACTTTAGCGTGATATTGAGCTATGCCGGCCCGGCACGGTGAACGCAAATTACAGATTTTGCAGACGCTCGCGGAAATGCTGCAAAATCCGCGCGGGGAAAAAATAACCACGGCCGCTCTGGCCGGGAAGCTCGATGTTTCCGAAGCCGCTTTGTACCGCCATTTCGCCAGCAAGGCCCAGATGTTCGAGGGACTTATTGAATTCATCGAGGAATCGATCTTTGGCCTGATCAATAAAATCACCAGTGACGAAAAAAGCGGAGTGAAGCAACTGGAGGCGATGCTTTCCATGCTCCTGAGCTTTGCGAAGAGGAACCCGGGCATGACGCGGGTGCTGATTGGCGATGCGCTGGTGAACGAGGACGCTCGACTGCAGTTGCGCATCAATCAACTGCACGACCGCCTGGAAGCATCGATCAGACAGGCGCTGCGCTTCGCTTCTAACCAGAATGAGTTACCCGCCGACACGGATGCCGCGGCGCAGGCGAATCTGCTTATGTGCTATGTGACGGGACGCTGGCACCAGTATGCAAAAAGCGGGTTCAAGCGCGAACCGATGGAGCATTGGGCCGGCCAATGGCGGGAATTGATCAGAAGTTAAGCGATTTCCGCTTGCGTTCTTTCACTGCAAACGGAGCATTTCGGGTCTTTGGAGAGTTTGATAGCGCGCCATTCCATCAACAGCGCGTCAAGCACGAGTAAGCGGCCATTGAGTGTTTCCCCCGCGCCGGTCAATAGCTTGAGCGCTTCTGCCGCCTGGATTGTTCCAATGATGCCGGTTAACGGTGCGAATACACCCATTACCGCGCAGCGCGTTTCCTCGGGTTCGCCATTTTCGGGAAACAGGCAGTGGTAGCAAGGGCTCGCACTGTCACGTAAATCGAATACCGCGACTTGGCCGTCGAAGCGCACGCCGGCCCCGGAAACCAAGGGCTTGCGGTGCCAAACACAAGCACGGTTAACGGCGTGCCTTGTTGCAAAATTGTCGCTCGCATCGAGTACCACGTCGGCAGTTTTTACTAGATCCATCACATCGTCGCTGGAAACGCGTTTTGGAACCTCGATTACGGTCACTTCAGGGTTAATTAGCGCCATGGTTTTGTGCGCGGATTGGGTTTTCAATGTCCCCACGGCAGAGCTGTAATGCACGATTTGCCGTTGTAGGTTGGTGAGGTCTACGGTTTCACCGTCGCAGACGGTGATTTTACCCAAGCCGCTTGCGGCAAGGTAAAGCGCAATTGGCGAGCCAAGACCCCCCGCGCCGATAAGCAGGGCGTGTGAATTGAGGAGTTTTTCCTGTCCTTCAATACCGATCTGCGGCAAAAGGATGTGCCGGCTGTAGCGAATTAGCTGATTGTCGTCCACGGAAAAACGCCGGCCACCCGTGCAGGCTTATTTTTGCCCTTCCAGGATTTGCAGGCCCTTGAGCAAGTTGACCGCCTGGTTCAATTGGTAATCGCTTTTTCCGCCGAACTCCGGAAGCCCAGCTTGTCCCCCATCCCCGCTCTTGGGCTTAGGGATGGTTTGGGATGGCACCGCTTTTGAGGTCGGGCTCTCGTTGCCCGACGGCTTGTCATTGGAGAGATGGTGTTCCAAATCCGCTTCCCGCAACTGCGGACCTTCGTCAATGCCGCTCACCGTTGCTTCTTGCACTACAATGTCGGGAGTGATGCCCTTGGCTTGAATTGATCGGCCCTTTGGCGTGTAGTAGCGCGCGGTGGTCAGCTTGATGGCCGTGTTATTTCCCAGCGGCAAGATGGTCTGCACTGAACCTTTGCCGAAGCTTTGAGTGCCCATGATGACTGCGCGTTTGTGGTCCTGCAGTGCGCCAGCCACGATTTCCGAAGCCGAAGCCGTGCCGTTGTTGACCAGCACCACCATTGGCACGGTCTTTATCGCGGATGGAAGACTTTTTAAATAATCGTCCTTGAAATCGCCGTGCAGGTAGTTTTCCGGACTCGCGCTAAACCTCATCTTTGAATCCTCGGTGCGGCCATCGGTGTAAACAATAAGTGAATTCGGTTCCAGAAAAGCCGAAGACACCGCGACTGCGCTGTTCAACAAACCACCGGGATCATTGCGTAGATCCAGGACCAGGCCCTTCAGCGGTCCGGGTTTGTATAGATTGTCGATGGCTTTTGCCAGCGATTCACCGGTGTGTTCCTGGAACTGAGTGATTCGGATGTAGCCATAGCCCGGCTCAACCATCTTGGATTTGACACTTTGTACCTTGATGATCGCGCGGGTAAGAGTGATAACCAAGGGCTTAGGTTCGCCCTTGCGTACAATAGTCAGCGTGATCTGTGTATTGGGCTTGCCACGCATGCGCTTGACCGCGTCATTGAGGGTCATGCCCTTTACCGCGGTATCGTCAAGTTTGATGATGAGGTCGCCGCTTTTAATTCCTGCGTTAAAAGCCGGTGTGTCTTCAATCGGCGAGATCACTTTGACAAACCCGTCTTCCATGCCAACTTCAATACCCAAGCCACCGAACTCACCCTGGGTGCCCACCTGCAACTCCTTGAATGCTTCGGCATCGAGGTACGCTGAATGAGGATCCAGCCCGGTCAGCATGCCGTTGATTGCGTCGGTGAGAAGCGTCTTGTCGTCTACAGGTTCGACATAGTCGTTCTTGATACGCCCGAATACCTCGGTGAAGGTGCGCAACTCCTCAACGGGCAAAGGCGCGCTGGCCTCCTTTTGCGCTACGGCTGAATAGTTTAGGCTCAGCACCACGCCGAGTACCGCGCCCAGCGCAATCAGCCCAATTTGCCCTAATTTGTTGCCCATCAAAATTCTCCTTTACGTCTGCAAAGATTGTCCGGGCGACTACTTTACTGTGACCCAGGTTAAAGGGTCAAACGGTTTGCCCTGGTGACGCATTTCAAAGTATAAACCGGATTCGGCATTGCCGCCGCTGTTTCCTACCGCGGCGATGGTGTCCCCGGCGTGGACGTAATCACCGACCTGTTTGTAAAGCGTTTCGTTGTTGCCGTACAGGCTCATGTAACCCGCCCCGTGGTCTACAATGATCAGGTTGCCGAACCCGCGCAGCCAGTCGGCGTACACCACTTGCCCGGCCGCGATGGCTTTAACATCCTGCCCGCTTGGCGAGAGTATGAACAGCCCTTTCCAAGTTAAGCCACTATCTGCACGTGGACTGCCAAAACGGTTTATGAGTTCCCCTTTGATCGGCAAATTCAGTCTGCCTTTGAGTTGTTGGAACGGGTTGGCATCGAGCGAGGAATCGGGAAGCTGGTTGTTGCTGAGTCTGGGCGGCGGTTTTTTCTCGTAGAGGATTTTCGCGAGTTTTTCCACCAGGCGCGTGAGGCGGCGTTCATTGTTCTGCAAGGTTCCAATCTCGCGGCGTTGTTGGGAAATTTGCTTGGAAATGCTGGCAAGCACTTGTTGGTGTGTGTGCTTTTCTCTTTCCAGAACACGTTTCTCGCCAGCCTGCTCGAGCTGGATTTCCTTGAGTTCGTCACCTTTTTTTCGCGCTTCGGACGTGAGCGTGTCGAGTTCATTAAGATTGTCGCGAAGTTTTGTGATGAAATCGGTCCGCGCCCGTGAGATGTAGCTGTAATAATAAAGTTGGCGCGCGATTTGATTGGGATCTTGGCCGTTTAAAATTAACACCAAATAATCAGGCTGTTGCCCGAGGTAAAGCTGATACAATAATTTCTCAAGCAATGCTTGCTGATTACGGATGCCGGTTTGGGCCCGCGCGCTTTGCGCCTGCAGGCTGGTAAGCTGGGTGTTGACGTCGCGTTGCTTGCGGCTCAGTTCGTAGAGCTTGCGATTCGCATCTGAAATAGCACGTTCTGATTCTTGCAGCGCATCGGCTGCCTCTGATTTTGACTCTTCAGATTCGGCGAGTTCTTTTTGCAGCCCTTCTATGCGGCTGCGCAATTGTTTGAGCTCTTCTTTGGGTGCTGCGTGGATGATTCCGACGAGGGCAAAATATAGGACGGCCAAGCCTGCACAAATCAAGAGTCGATGTTCACGCGCGCGGTGGGTAGCCTTGTTCAATTGGCGGGGATGTTCAGAAAGTCTGAATTTTGGGGCTTGCTGGAAGGAAAGCACCGTAGCGCCTAAGCTGCAAATTTATGCTCCGGTTTTTCCCTGATTGGCGACCGCGTGCATGGCTTCGCTTACCGTTTTCTCGTCTCCTAAATAAAAATGCGCGAACGGCTGCAGATTGTCGTCGAGTTCGTACACCAGCGGGATGCCGGTGGGGATGTTGAGTTCCACAATCTCGTGATCGTCGATATGGTCGAGATGTTTGACCAGCGCCCTGAGAGAATTACCATGTGCCGAGATGATCACGTTTTGGCCGGACAATATCGCAGGGGCAATCGTGTCGTTCCAGTAAGGCAGAAACCGGTCGACTGTATCTTTCAGACATTCGGTCAAAGGAAGGTTTTTTCCCGGAATACCACGATACCTCGGGTCATTTCTCGGATTGCGGTTGTCGGCCTGTTCAAGCGCCGGCGGGCGTACGTCATAACTTCTGCGCCAAAGCAGCACCTGACGCTCCCCGAACTTTGCTGCGGTCTCCGCTTTGTTTAGTCCCTGCAAGGCGCCGTAATGGCGCTCATTGAGTCTCCACGAAAGGTTTACGGGTATCCACATCAGCTCCATGTCCTCAAGCACGATCCATAATGTCTTGATGGCCCGCTTGAGTAACGACGTGTAAGCGACATCGAAAACAAAACCTTTTTGCTTGAGTAGCAGCGCGGCCGTCTTCGCTTCATGCACTCCTTTGTCCGACAACGGAACGTCGGTCCAGCCGGTAAAACGGTTTTCCTTGTTCCAGGTGCTCTCGCCATGGCGCAACAGGACCAATCTTTTCATAAAGAAACAAACTTGTCAGAAATTGAAAATGCGGTATTATTTTATTACATTTCTTAGGCAACTTCTCTTGACGATAAAACACCCCGTTGCACTCCTCAAATTTCCGCATATCAACACAAGCGTGACCGAATGAATGCCGGGTTGAAGTGGGTGGCGCCGTTTCCACCCGTATCCTCAGACCGGTGGCGGACGACCTCAAGTGGCAATTCTGACAATAGATGCTTCGCGGCCCGGAACTTGATTTGCGCGCAACCGTATCGCGCTGGCCTTCTCCCCGCCTGGGCAGAATTCAAGACGAATTTGGCCCTAGCGCTCTCGTTGATTTATAGCGACCGCTTTATGAGCTCGAATAGAAAAGCATGGCGATGAATTTTGTTTAGCTGAGCATAAAAGCTTATTAATCCGCATTTTTACTGGTATTCCACATTCAAGTGCAGCCAGCGATAACGTAGTTTATGCGTACTATGTTTGATTACCCGGGCCAACGGCGAATTTTATATACCGACTTTCACAGCTCGGCACCCCGCAAACCTTGAGCCTCTGCTAAAATTGTCTGACCAGAAAATCAAGGCGAAAGACATTGGAGTTTGTACAAAATAATATTTGGTTGATTCTACTCGCAGTGGTGAGCGGGGCGATGCTGGTTTGGCCGATAATTTCCGGCCGCGTCTACGGTGGAAGCGAGATAGACACGCTGGAAGCGGTACAGTTGATTAATCGCCGTGATGCGGTGGTGCTGGATGTGGGGGAGGGCACTGAGTTTGCGGCAGGGCACATTCCGAATGCGAAGCATATCCCCTTGGCGCGGTTAAATCAGAGCGTGCGTGAACTTGAAAGGTACAAAGCGCGCCCGGTTTTAGTGAGTTGCCAAAATAGCACCGTGGCTGCAAAAGCCTGCGCACTTCTCCGTAAAAATGGTTTCAATGAGGTATTCAGGCTGAAAGGTGGAATCTCATCATGGGAACAAGCGAGCTTGCCGGTGGAAAAAGGCTCGTGAGATGTCTACAGTGCGCATGTATGCAACGGGAATATGTCCGTTTTGTATGATGGCGGAACGTCTATTGCGCGCCAAAGGAGTTATACAGATAACCAAGATTCGCGTTGATCTCGACCCGGAAAAGCGTATCGAGATGGTGCAAAAGACCGGCCGCCGCACCGTGCCTCAGATTTACATCAATGACCGTCACGTTGGCGGATACGAAGAGCTCGCAGCACTGGAACACTCCGGCAAGCTTGGCGAAATGCTGTGCGGCGGCGGCAATACTTAATTTTTGAAAACAGGCACACGCAATGAGCGAAAAACAGCAGGCGGTATTTTCGATTGAAAAGCTTTACGTAAAGGATTTATCTCTAGAGATTCCCAACGCACCGCGCATTTTCCTGGAACGCGAAGCACCTCAGGTGGATGTGCAGATCCATACTGAGGGCAACCCGATTGATGAAGGGGTTTTCGAGGTCGTCGTGACCGTCACTATTACCGCCAAGCTCAAGGACAAGACCCTGTTTTTGGTGGAGGCGGCCCAAGCCGGAATTTTTAACATCCGAAACGTGGCAAAAGAGGAAATTGAACCAATTCTGGGAGTCGCTTGCCCGAATATTCTTTTTCCATTTGCCCGCGAGGTAATTTCTGATGTTGTCAGCCGCGCCGGCTTTCCGCCGGTGATCCTTAACCCGGTGAATTTCGAAGCCCTGTATCAGCATCGCCAGCAGCAGCCTCAGGTGAACGCGCCAACTACTCATTGAACTTTTCAGTCATGCGTTACTGCTTAATTGTTGTTTTAATGTGTTTGGCTGTTCCGCCGCTTTGGGCGACGGAATTCCGCACTGTTGACGAAGACGCGGTAGTGCTATACGACGCGCCGTCGCTTAAAGCTCAAAAGCTTTACGTGCTCGGCCGTAATTACCCGGTGGAAGTTGTGGTGGTGCTGGAGAACTGGATCAAGGTGCGCGATGCCAGCGGAGATCTTGCTTGGGTGGAAAAACAATCTCTAAGCGATAAGCGTAGCGTGATGGTTAATGTGCCCCTCGCCGACATACGTCAGGCTCCAAATGACAATGCTCCCGTGGTGTTTCAGGCAGAGCAGTCGGTGTTGCTGGAATTTGTGGAATCGTCAGATCCGGGTTGGATCAAGGTGCGGCATCGCGATGGACAAACCGGTTATATACGCACCAATCAAGTGTGGGGCGTATGAGGCTCGCGGTTCTCGGCGCGGGCGCATGGGGCACTGCGCTTGCCATCACCTTTTCTTCGCGCTACGACGTCGGCCTCTGGGAACACGATATTGCGCATTTTACCCACCTCCGAACGCATCGTAGTTCACGCTTCTTGCCGGGTTTTTCCCTGCCGGAAACAATACAATTTCATTCGGCCATCACTGACGCGCTGGCGCGCGCCGAATTGGCGCTGATCGCAGTGCCGATGCAGGGCTTGCGGCAGACTATGCGGGCGATGACGTCCAGCCGCGTGCCGGGAATTTTGGCCTGCAAAGGTTTCGAACCCGGCGGCCAATGTTTGCCGAATCAAGTCGCAGCGGAGGAACTTGCAAAAGGAACCCGCTACGCAATTCTATCGGGACCCAGCTTCGCTCAGGAAGTGGCGCAAGGCCTGCCCGCTGCGCTTACCCTTGCTTCTTCCGACAAGACCTTTGCGCAAAGTACAGCAAAGGAATTGCACAGCCAGAAACTGCGTATTTACTCAAGCAACGACGTGATTGGCGTGGCGGTAGGTGGCGCGGTGAAAAATGTAATGGCGATTGCGGCTGGCATTGCCGATGGCATGGGCTTAGGCCACAACGCGAGGGCTGCGCTAATCACCAGGGGATTGGCGGAAATTACGAGGTTGGGCATGAAAATGGGCGGCAGGCCGGAAACGTTCATGGGTTTGGCCGGTGCAGGCGATCTGATTCTCACTTGCACTGGCGATCTTTCGCGCAATCGACAAGTCGGGTTGATGCTGGCCGCCGGGCAACCGCTGTCACAGATACTCGGGAAGCTTGGCCATGTCGCGGAAGGCGTGACTACGGCGCGTGAGGTACAACAGCTCGCAAGTGAACTGAAAGTAGATTTGCCCATCACACGCGCGGTGCACCGTGTGCTGTATGAGGACGTTCCTGCAAAAGTGGCGCTGCAGGAGCTGTTGGACCGTGATCCCAAAGCTGAAAGCTACTGACCTCCTTTAAAACCTGCCTGCCGCCACGCTTCGTAAATCACCACCGCCGCCGCATTCGCCAGATTCAGGCTGCGGCTTTGCGCTAGCATTGGCAACCGGATTCGGTTCGGCTCGGCAAAGCTTTCCAGAAGGTTTTGCGGCAATCCTCGTGTCTCCGGGCCGAAAACGAATACGTCGCCGGGACAAAATGTGACTTGATCGTAGCGTCGCTTGCCACGGGTAGTGACGGCAAACCGACGGCGCCCGGACAAGGATTCTTTACAGCTGTCCCAGCTTTCATGCAACGTAACACGCGCGAATTCATGGTAATCAAGACCTGCGCGACGCAACTGGCGGTCGTTCAGTTTGAAGCCCAACGGCTTGATCAGATGCAGCGACACGCCGGTATTTGCGCAAAGGCGCACGATGCTTCCGGTATTCGGAGGAATCTCGGGCTGATACAGGACTAGATCGAACATACGCCTCGTATCATATAAGAAAAAAATATATTGAGCCGTTCGGGGTCGCCCAGCACGCTTGCTACAAAAGCGCTTTTATCTATTTATAAAATTATTTTATGGCAAAGCCTGGAAGAAACCGCAGACGCGAAATCGAGTCGGCCTTCTAACCAGCCAAGCAGAACCGGGTTAAAATTGCGCTTGAGCAGCAAATGCAAAGCACGAACCCTGAGGTAGATTTACTTGGCGATTCCATTGCGGGCGAAGAGCAGAGAACGGAAGGCGTGGCCAAGCAGCTCAACACCACTTACGTCAAATATTTCTATGCCAACGCTAACCTCCGGTGCAAACTGCTCGGAGTCGAAGTGCGCCGATCAGGCCAAAATCCGATTTGAATTTCGGATGTCTCCAAACCTAATCCTGCGCCCGTACGGCACTCTGTTCCTTACCTCGAAAATAGGTCAGCTCGGGGACACGGCCGTGTGCGTTCGGTCTGGAAAGAACGAATATTGGCGACGTGGTTGAAATTTCGAAGAAACGCTCTCGTTCGCGACGCGCAACGCGAAAGGCAGGTTCGCATTTCGGTACCACTATTGCGGCAGACATGGCGTCGCGAAGGAGTCGGGCATCCTCACACGATGTCGAGGCTCAGGCCGGTATGGGTGTGGTACATGGGCCTAGGATTTCATTGCAGGCGGTGCAACAATTAGCCGGGGCGCGTATGCTTTTCAACAAGTGATAACAGCCGGCGGGATTACTCGCGAATTGCAGGCGTTTGTCGAACAGCAGTTGAAGCAAATAGCGATCGCCAAAAAGTAGCTGCCTAAGGCGGCAGAGTACGAGCCACGACCCAAGCACTGATTTCAATCGCTCCCTTTTTGCGCGCCGCCTTGGCAAGCTCGTTGAGCGTCGCGCCTGTAGTCATCACGTCATCAAGCAGCGCGATTTTTTTTTCGCGAAGTTCTGCAGTAAACAGAAAGGCGCCGCGCACGTTTTTGGCGCGGTCTTTCCAAGGCAGGCCCGCTTGCGGCGGGTTGTCGAGAACCCTGCGGCACGCATCAGTCAATAGACGCACGCCCAACTTCTTTGAAATAACTCTCGCGATCTCGAGCGCTTGATTAAAGCCGCGCTCGCGCAGCCTTGCAGTAGAGAGCGGCACGGGGATCAGGTAATCAGGCCGGTCGTCTAAATTGCGCAGCAACTCCACAGCGAGAACCGGAGCAAGCGCCAGATTTCCCTGATACTTGAGCGACTGTACCAAAGCGTCAACCGGAAAACTGTAAATAAAAGCGGCGCGTGTACATTGAAATGCCGGAGGGTCGCTCATACAGCTGCCGCACAGATCTCCAACAGGTATTGGCAGCGCACATATCCTGCAACGCGGCTGGCGCAGGTGCGGCAGGTGTTCGTGGCAGCCCGTGCATAAGCTTTGGGTACGGACTGCGGCGCCGCAAAGCACGCATTCGTTTTGCAGGATGCGGTGCGCGAACGCCAGGCAGTTGTTTAAAATATTCATTGCCGAAATTGACAACTCAATAGAAATACTTGATGATGCATGCAATTTTAAGCGTTACCCCATCGTATTCTATGTTGACATAATCGAAACATGACCCCGTCCGCACTCGATCAGAAAAAGCGTGGCAATCCGCCGCGAGCGAACAGCACGGCAGAGGTTGAAGCCTTATTCGCACTGCCGTTCAACGATCTAATTTTCCGTGCGCAACAAATACATCGTCAATACTTCGATGCCAATGCGGTGCAGTTGTCGACGTTGCTTTCGATCAAAACTGGAGGCTGTCCCGAGGATTGCGCCTATTGTCCGCAAGCGGCACGTTATCACACTGGTGTAGAAAACCACGAAATGCTGCCGCTGAGCGCGGTGATTTCTGCGGCGAACGCCGCAAAGAAAGAGGGAGCGACGCGGTTTTGCATGGGGGCTGCATGGCGTGGTCCAAAGCAGAAAGAACTGGATCAAGTAGTCGAAATGATTAGGGTGGTGCGGCACATGGGACTGGAAACCTGTGCAACCTTGGGGCTGCTTAAGGAGGGCCAAGCGGAACAGTTGCACGAGGCCGGACTAAATTATTATAACCACAACCTCGATACTTCAGCAGACTATTACGGAGAAATCATCACCACACGCAACTACCAGGATCGGCTGGAGACGCTGCAACGGGTTCGTGGCGCCGGCATCAAGGTGTGTTGCGGCGGCATCGTAGGTATGGGCGAGACACGTCGCCAACGTGCCACGATGATTGCGCAACTTTCCAACCTTGATCCTTATCCTGAAAGCGTACCGATCAATAACCTGGTACAGGTCGAAGGCACGCCCCTCTTTGGAACCGAGAAGCTGGACGCACTGGAGTTTGTGCGTACCATTGCCGTTACGCGCATCATCATGCCCAAGGCCATGGTGCGGCTTTCTGCCGGACGCGAATCCATGACTGAGGAACTTCAATCATTATGTTTTCTCGCGGGCGCAAATTCCATTTTTTACGGCGACAAGCTGCTGACTACCGGCAACCCAAAAGCGGCGCAGGATAAAGCATTGTTGCTTAAGCTCGGCATGCGCCCGATGTAATTTTTCTTCAATAAACCGAGGACAAGCCTGGGACAGGCTTGTCATTGGTACAGATGCTTTTTACCCACCTGCGCGATCAGCTTCAACGCCTCGAAAGTGAAGGTCTACTACGCGTCCGCAAGATGATGGCAGGGCCTCACGACTCTCACGTAAAACTTGACGGGCGCGACTTCGTTTCATTCTGCAGCAATGATTACCTTGGGCTCGCTTCGCATCCGGCGCTGGTCGCGGCTGTACGCGAAGGCGCAGAATTATACGGAGTCGGCGCCGGAGCCTCGCACTTGGTAAGCGGACACAATATCGCGCATCACTCGGTCGAGGAAAAACTCGCAAAATTTGTCGGACAGCCTCAAGCGTTGTTATTTTCCACCGGTTATATGGCGAACCTCGGGGTGGTGACCGTACTTAGCGGCCGCGACGGTGTACTGTTTGGCGACCGGCTGAACCACGCGTCGCTTAATGACGCGGCGCTGCTTTCAAGAGCGAAACTTCGGCGATATCCGCACCTTGATATTCAAGCGCTGGCAAAGCTGCTCGCTGCGTCGCCTAACAACCGCAAGCTTGTGTTGAGTGATGCAGTGTTCAGCATGGACGGTGACATTGCGCCTGTGCCGGAACTCCTTGCCTTGTGCGAGCGGCATAATGCTTGGCTTTTACTAGACGACGCGCACGGCTTTGGCGTGCTGGGCGCGCAGGGCCGGGGCGTACTCTCGCATTGCAACGTGAGTTCGCCGCGCATCATTTACATGGCGACCCTGGGCAAAGCCGCCGGCGTATTTGGCGCGTTCGTTGCCGGCGAAAAAGAAATCGTCGAAACACTGATGCAGCGCTCCCGCAGCTACATTTACACAACTGCGACACCACCGCTTCTTGCGCATGCCTTGCTCAAAAGCCTGGATTTGATTTGCGCTGAAGATCTACGCAGAACACATCTTGCGAATTTGATTGCGCGCTTCAATAATTGCCTGCGCCTCGAGCGTTGGCGACTGCTGCCCTCGCAAACCCCGATCCAGCCTTTAATTATCGGCGAGAACCGCATGGCGCTAAAGGTGGGCGCGGCGCTGGCGGAAATGGGAATTCTGGTTCCTGCGATTAGACCGCCCAGCGTGCCGCCGGGCACAGCGCGACTGAGGATTTCGCTGTCCGCCACCCACACGGCAGAAGACGTAGAGCGGCTTGCAAACGCTTTGCATGAATTGGAAAGAACAGTTTAACGGTGGCGCTCGCGGCGTAAATTTTTATGGTCGTAGCTATCGTGTCTTTAAGAATTTTCTGGAATTCCTCTGCGCTCTGTGCTGAACGGGTTTTGAATTGTCATTGCATATCGAAACCATAGGCAACGGACGGGATCTGGTGCTTCTCCACGGCTGGGGCACGCACAGTGGCGTGTGGGACGGAGTGCGCGCGGACTTGGCGAACCGTTTCCGCGTTCATCTCGTAGATCTGCCCGGCTACCGCCACAGTCCGGCCTGTTCGCCATATACGCTTGAAAAAATTGCTCAAGGCCTGGCAATAGCGATACCTACATCCGTTTGTGTTTGCGGCTGGTCACTGGGTGCGCAGGTAGCGCTACGTTGGGCCCACGATTTTCCCGGACAGGTGACGCGCCTGGTGCTGGTTGCAGCGACACCGCGGTTTGTGCGCGATAACAGCTGGCCGAGTGGAATTGAAGGGTCGGTATTGCAGGATTTCGCCGCAGATTTACGGCGCGATGCGCAACGCTCGCTCAGACGCTTTGCATCACTGCAATTGCGCGGGGCGAAGAACGCGCGCAGGCAATGTGCTTGGCTCTGCGAACGCATATTCGAAGGCGCTAACCTCCAGGCATTGCAAGCGGGCCTGCAAATGCTATTGGATACCGATTTGCGCCGAGAAATCCGCGAAATAAGTCAACCGACATTACTGGTGCACGGGCAGAAAGACCGGCTGGTGTCCGAAATCTCTGCATACCGGTTGGCGCACCTTCTCGTTCGGGCGCGATTGGAAATGTTCGAGGACTGCGCCCATGTGCCGTTCCTGGACCAGGGCACCAGATTTGTGAAAGTGGTTTCAGAATTTATCAATGAATGATGAAGATCCATTCGCGATAGACAAGCGCCTTGCGCGGCTTGCTTTCGAGCGCGCGGCTGCGACTTACGATGAAGCCGCAGTATTGCAGCGCGAAGTGGGCGCTCGTATGCTCGGCCGCCTAGACTACATCAAATATCTTCCGCGATCGATACTCGATGCCGGCAGCGGCACCGGAGAGGGCACCCGCGCACTCCTGCAACGCTTTCCCAAGGCAAGCGTGCTGGCGCTGGATATCGCGCGTGGCATGCTGCAGCGCTCGCAAAAGCACCTGCCGAGGCGCTGGCTGCCATTTTTCTTCCGAACCATCGCTCACGTTTGCGCAGACATTGAACGCCTGCCGGTTAAAAGCTCAAGCATAGACATGGTGTGGTGCAACCTGACGCTACAATGGCTAAATGATCCACACCGAGTATTTGTCGAAATGCATCGCGCATTGCGGCCCGAAGGTTTGTTCATGTTCAGTACGTTTGGCCCGGATACGCTGAAAGAATTGCGCGAGGCGTATACGGGGATAGATCGTTACAGCCATGTGCATCGCTTCGCAGACATGCATGATCTCGGCGACATGCTGGTTGCTGCGCGGTTTGTCAACCCAGTCATGGAAATGGAACGGATTAGCATGACTTATTCCGACCTCACTTCGCTGATGCGTGACCTAAAGAGCATTGGCGCGCATAACGTGTCCCGCGGCAGGCGCCGCGGATTAACCGGAAAAACGCAGTTTCAGGCTGTCGCTCGCAATTACGAGCAGTTTCGTCGTGAAGGGCGGCTACCGGCGACTTTTGAAGTGGTGTACGGACACGCCTGGAAACCCGAATCCCCGCGTATGGATGATGGAAAAAAAGTTATCCGGCTGGAAGCCAAGAGTTCATGAGGCGCGGTTTTTTTGTAACTGGCAGCGATACCTCTGTCGGCAAAACAATACTTGCGTGCACATTGCTGCACGCTATTGCGTCACGCGGATTTAGCGTGGTGGGAATGAAACCAGTGGCCACAGGCTGCGAGGCAAGCCTTGAAGGTCCGCGTAACCATGATGTAGAACAGCTGATTGCGGCGAGCACAATCAAGGCGCCGCGGCATATTGTGAATCCGTACGCGCTCAATTCGCCAATTGCGCCACATATCGCCGCGCGACAGGCCGGGATTGAAATCAAGACGGAGTTAATTAAAGAGGCGTTCGAGCAGTTGAAAAAAATGGCCGATGTGGTCGTGGTTGAAGGAGTGGGTGGTTTCAAAGTGCCGCTTAATAATCGGCAGGACACGGCCGATCTTGCCAGCTTGCTCGATCTGCCGGTCATTCTGGTGGTGGGTATGCGGTTGGGGTGTCTCAACCACGCGTTGCTGACGTCAGCCGCAATTCACTCTCGCGGCCTGAAACTCGCGGGTTGGGTCGCAAACTGCATTGATCCGCACATGGCCGCGCTGCGAGAGAATTTATTCGCGCTTGAGGAACGGATTAACCGACCTCCACTGAGTGTGTTCGCGTTTCAGCCCGATCCGCGGCCGGAAAAACTGGCGCGTGAGCTCGCTGTACAATCCTTGATCTGAATTCAAACACCGGACGCAGACGCAGTGCTTATTCTTGCCTTGCTGTTATCCGTATGCTAATTTACGCGCTTGGCGAAAAACGGGCCGAGCGGGTCGGGAGCCACAAGCATGCAGTTTGCAGATGTGGATGATGCGGGGGCTTACACGCTTACCGCAAAACGCAACAACTCGCTTAGCACGTCGGGCCGGTATCTGGTTTTTGGTTTTATTTTTGTCGTTTCATTCGGCATTTCCACGGCGTTTGCGGCTTTTGGAGCGTGGCTGGTTTTGCCATTCGCCGGCCTCGAAATGCTGGTTTTGTTTCTGGCTTTCTACTTTATCGGGCGTCGGTCGGACGATTATGAGCGTCTCACCTTGAACGGCGACCGACTCGTGCTCGAGCGCATGGAACACGGAAGGCTCGGGCACTTCGAGTTCAACCGATACTGGGCACAGGTGGTGTGCGACACCGAAGGAAGTCGCTTGGCGCTGCGTTCGCACGGCCGAGAGGTGGAATTCGGGCTTTACCTGACGGAAGAAGAACGTGTAAAGCTCGCGCGGCAGCTTAAAGATAGAATCCGGCAGCGCTAATGGCTTCGATCAATTTGATGCGGCGTCGGATTCTTAGGGCAAAAAAAGCTAAACTTCGTGCTTTCCTGGGGTGAATATGGCAAAAAAGTTACTACTGTGCTGGATCGGGCTGTTGCTTCCAATGTTCTATGCCGGAGCGGCGCAAAGCGCCTATGAATTAAACCTGCAACAACCTGAAACGCCCATCGCCCAGCAAATTTACGATTTGCACACCCTGATTCTTTGGGTGTGCGTGGTCATATTCTGCGGGGTGTTTGGCGTGATGTTTTATGCGATATTCAAGCACCGTAAATCGCTTGGCCATGAAGCCAGCCAGTTCCACGAAAATACTACCGTCGAGATCATCTGGACCATTATTCCTTTCTTCATTTTGGTAGCTATAGCGTATCCCGCCACGAAAACCGTTCTGGCGATGAAAAATACTTCCAATCCGGATATAAGCATTAAAGTCACCGGCTATCAATGGAAATGGAAGTATGATTACTTGCAAGACGGCATCAGTTTCTACAGTACGCTTTCCACGCCGGAGGACCAGATTTACGGCCGGGCGCCCAGGGACGAACATTATCTGTTGGAAGTGGACAATCCGCTGGTGGTCCCGATTGACAAAAGAATTCGCGTGCTTATCACGGCTGATGACGTGATTCATTCTTGGTGGGTACCCGCCTTCGGAGTGAAGCAGGACGCGATCGTCGGTTTTATCCGTGACGCTTGGTTCGAAGTTGAGAAACCCGGAATTTACCGCGGCCAATGTGCGGAATTGTGCGGCAAGAACCACGGCTTCATGCCTATCGTAGTGGTAGCGAAGGAACAAAAAGATTATGAGACTTGGCTCGCCGAGCAAAAGCAGGCACAGGCGGCAACGACGGTCAATATCAACAAGACTTTCACCTTGGATGAGTTGAAAGCTCAGGGGGAAAAGGTTTTTAATACAACCTGCGCTGTCTGTCATCAGGTCAACGGCAAGGGTATTCCCGGCACCTTCCCAGCCCTGGACGGCTCAAAAATCGTCAACGGCCCCAAAGCAGATCATTTGAATATTGTGATGAACGGAAAACCGGGCACGGCGATGGTTGCGTTCAGCAAGCAGCTTTCGGACCTTGAGCTTGCTTCGGTAATCACCTATGAGCGCAACGCTTGGGGTAACAAGACGGGAGACGTGATACAGCCGAGCCAAATCAAAGCATTGCGTAAGTAACAGACCAAGAGGATAAGGAGAACAGCATCATGGACGCAGCACAAGCAACGCACGCCCACGGCGATCACGCACATCATCCTAGCGGCATCATGCGCTGGGTGATGACGACCAACCACAAGGACATCGGCACGCTGTATTTGACCTTCAGCTGCATCATGTTCTTCATCGGCGGCACCATGGCGATGACCATTCGCGCCGAGCTGTTCGAGCCGGGGTTGCAATTCCTGCGACCTGACTTCTTTAACCAGCTCACCACCTTGCACGGGCTCATCATGATCTTTGGCGCAATCATGCCGGCATTTGTAGGTTTCGCGAACTGGCAGGTGCCGATGATGATCGGCGCGCCGGATATGGCGTTTGCCCGCATGAACAACTGGAGTTTCTGGCTCCTGCCGTTCGCCGCGTCTCTATTGCTCATTTCGTTCTTCGTGCCGGGCGGCGCCGCGGCCGGAGGCTGGACGCTCTACCCGCCGCTGTCTGTGGAGTTGGGTCCCGGCATGGATTTGACTATTTTCGCCATCCACTTGCTCGGCGCGTCCTCCATCATGGGCGCGATCAACATCATTACTACCATCCTCAACATGCGCGCGCCCGGGATGACGCTGATGAAGATGCCGTTGTTCGTATGGACGTGGCTGATAACGGCATATTTGCTGATCGCCGTAATGCCAGTGCTGGCCGGCGCGGTAACCATGCTGCTAACGGACCGCCATTTCGGCACCCATTTCTTCAACGCGGCCGGAGGTGGCGACCCGGTGCTGTTCCAGCACGTATTCTGGTTCTTCGGCCATCCCGAGGTGTATATCATGATTCTCCCCGGCTTTGGCATCGTTTCGCAAATCATTCCGACCTTCTCGCGCAAGCCTCTGTTTGGCTATACCTCAATGGTGTACGCCACCGCCTCGATCGCGATTCTCTCCTTCTGTGTCTGGGCGCACCACATGTTTACCGTGGGCATGCCGGCGGCGGGACAATTGTTTTTCATGTACTCAACCATGCTGATTGCGGTGCCGACGGGCGTGAAGGTTTTCAACTGGGTTGCGACCATGTGGCGCGGCTCAATGACCTTCGAGACTCCGATGCTTTTCGCCATTGGCTTCATTTTCCTGTTTACCCTGGGTGGTTTTACCGGACTGGTGCTGGCTATTACGCCCGTGGACATTCAGCTGCAGGACACCTATTACGTGGTCGCGCATTTCCATTACGTGCTGGTGGCAGGCGCGCTGTTCAGCATTTTCGGCGGCGTTTACTACTGGCTGCCGAAGTGGACCGGCAAAATGTATGACGAAACGCTTGGCAAATGGCATTTTTGGCTATCGATGATTTTTTTCAACGTCGCCTTCTTTGTGCAGCATTTTCTGGGTCTGGCGGGAATGCCGCGCCGTATTCCCGATTACGCGCCGCAATTTGCCGACTTCAACATGATCTCCAGCATCGGCGCTTTCGGCTTCGGCCTGTCGCAGCTGGTGTTTGTGTATCTCGTCATCAAATGCATCCGCAGCGGGGAAAAAGCGCCCGCCAAACCGTGGGAAGGCGCGCATGGGCTGGAGTGGACGCTGCCGTCACCTCCTCCCTACCACAGCTTCGAGACGCCACCCGTGGTCAAATAGGAGAGGTGAACCGGCGATGATGCGACATGCTGAACCGGGTTCGCAGAAGAACAGGGTGCGAACCGCTTTGATCATGCTTTCGATCGCCGCAGCTTTTCTAATTGGTTTCATTATCAGTCATTGGCGATGAGCGTAAACCGGTCTAAAAGTACGATGCTCAGGAAACTGGTAATTGTCTCAGTGGCGATGATCGGCTTTGGGTTTGCGCTGGTACCGTTTTACAAGAATACCTGTGACGTCACCGGATTTAATAATACCCTCAAGGCTGATGAAGTGGCAAAGAACTCCCAAGTGGATTATTCGCGCACCGTCACCGTTGAATTCGACGCGAATACCCACCACTCGCTGTCCTGGAACTTCCAGCCGTCGCAGGGCGGCGTGAAAGTCCATCTGCGGGATATGACGCACGTGGTTTATGAGGCTAAGAATACCTTGCCCTATTCTGTCACCGGGCAGGCGATACCGAGTTACGGACCGCAGCTCGCGGTGCTGTATTTTAAGAAGGTGCAATGCTTTTGTTTCTCGCAGCGGACCCTGAAAGCGAATGAAGTAGGGAAAATACCCGTGGTATTTGTAATTGATCCGCAGTTACCCAGGGACGTAAGCACCACTACACCGTCCTATACTTTCTTTGAAGTGGACGGCAGCCGCGGAAAAACGGGCTAGACGGATATGCAATGCATCAGGAAGCGGGCGAGCGGAAGAAAGCCACGGCGCTGCAAGCTGCAAAGGCGGTATTTTGGGCTTTTTTCGGCGTCCGCAAAGGAACGGACCGCGACGCCGATGCAGTGAGCATTACGCCCTTGCAGGCAATTGTTGCCGGTCTCATCGGTGCCGCGTTGCTTGTGTTGTGTTTGCTGCTGCTGGTGCACTTTGTGACCAGCTAGATGCTTTTTAGCGAGTTGTAGAAGTAGGAATCAGGGTACACTAAAAAGAGAGGACTTCATGACGCAACAGCCTCGACATTATTACGTGCCATCGCCATCGCACTGGCCGATTCTCGGTTCGCTAGCACTGTTTTGCATGGCGATCGGCGCAACGCTGTGGATAAACAATCATGCGAATATCGGGCCATGGGTGTTGGTGGGTGGCCTTTCCATTTTGATCTTTATGCTGTTCGGCTGGTTCGGTACCGTGATCCGCGAAAGCGAAGGCGAAAAATTCAATAATCAAGTTGATCTCAGCTTTCGCTGGGGTATGAGCTGGTTCATCTTCACTGAAGTCATGTTCTTTGCGGGATTTTTTGGCGCGCTATTTTATATGCGCGTGCTGGCGATACCTTGGCTCGGGGATTTCGAAAACAAGATTCTGTGGCCGGATTTCACCGCTCACTGGCCGGTAGCGGGGCCCGGACTCAAGGAACAGTTCACGCCCATGGCGGCGTGGGGCATACCCGCGATCAACACGTTGATCCTTCTTTCCTCCGGCGCCACCGTCACTTGGGCTCACTGGGGATTGAAGCGCAACGACCGCAGACAGCTTATCATCGGGCTTATACTGACAATCCTGTTAGGCTGGACCTTCTTGGCACTGCAGGCGCATGAATACTGGCTTGCCTACACAGAATTGAATCTTAACCTTACCACGGGTGCCTACGGTGCAAGCTTCTTTATGCTGACCGGCTTTCACGGCTTGCATGTAACCATCGGTACCATTATGCTGGTCACTATCTTGGGCCGTTGCATAGCCGGACATTTCAAGCCTGAGCACCACTTCGGATTCGAGGCGGTGTCGTGGTACTGGCATTTTGTTGACGTGGTGTGGCTGCTGCTGTTTATTCTGGTCTATTGGCTATAACTCGCGGGCATATTCTGCTCAAGGAGGAAAACGCAGCACACAAGTAACAACAAGGAGGAGGAACCCCATGCAAATAAAAAGAGGGACACTGACGCCGCATGGTATCACTGTGCGGCGCCTTTTTTTCTTAAGCAGGAATTACAACCCCTGGGGCGGAATGAGGCCGAAGTAAAAGCCCAGCATGAGGATAAGGAACAGCACTATGGAAAAGGTAATGCGCACGGTAAGCGCCTTAACGGTGCGTTCGGATTTGCCTTTGTCCTTGATCAGGTAATACAGCGCAGAACCGAGGCTGATAAGTATGATCGCGATGAAGAGGAAGACGATGATTCTCACGCTGCATTTCCTTGTAAAAAATTCAGTTTAGACGATTCGCCACTTCGTTGCCAACAGGGATGCTTTATGGTTTTGAATTCAAGCCCAGGCTGTGGTCCAGTATTGCCGCCGGCGCGGTATTGTTACTGACCCTCTGGCTCGGGCACTGGCAGCTTGAGCGCGCGGGTGAAAAGCAGAAACTTGAAGACCGCTTCGAGGAGCTGGCCAAGCAGCCGCCGGTCAGCGTTCCCGCGACCCAGGTCAATCCTGATGAATATCGGTTTCGCAATGTCGAAGTGCAGGGACGGTATGCCGATTCCTACACCATTTATCTGGACAACCGCATTTATCATGGTATTGCGGGTTACCAGGTGATAACGCCTCTGCAAATTGCAGGCAGCCGGACTTACATTCTGATTAACCGTGGCTGGGTGCCAAGAGCCGCGGAACGTCTGGATTTGCCCGTAATACCGACGCCGCGGCAGCCAGTGAAAATCAGCGGCATTGCGGTGGTTCCCAGCAAGAAAATACTCGAGCTCTCCTCGCAAACGGTGGAAGGAAAAATCTGGGAAAACCTCGTGCTGAAGCGCTATCGCAAAGCGGTACCGTTCGAAATTCAGCCGATTGTGATTGAACAGGAAAATGACACTGCAGATGGATTGGTGAGGGATTGGGAACGTCCGGACGTGGGTGTTAACATGCACCGCGGCTATGCGTTCCAGTGGTTCATGCTGGCTACAGCGATCATAATTTTATATTTGGTGCTGAATGTCAAACGAGTATCACCGCGGAAGGATTAAGCTGCTTTTGATCGTGCTACTGTGCGCCACACCAGTGGCGGCAGCATATATCACGTTTTATTTCTGGGAGCCGCGTCAGGGAACCATGAACTACGGTGAACTTCTGCCGCCGCGTCTATTACCGGACGCTGAATTGCAATCGCTAGACGGGCGACCATTTCGCATCAGCGAACTTCGTGGAAAATGGCTGCTGCTGCAAGTGGATTCCGCCGCGTGCAGCCAGAGCTGCCGCAAGAAATTGTATTTTTTACGGCAGTTGCGTCTCACGCAGGGTAAGGACATGGACCGCATCGAGCGCGTATGGGTAATTGACGACGGTGGTACGCCGCAGCAACAGCTGGTAAAAGAATATGCCGGCACCTGGTTGATACGGGATACGAGTGGCGCGTTGCTCGCTGTGTTTCCCTCGGCCAATTCGCCACAAGACCATATTTACGTCGTCGATCCACGAGGTAATCTGATGTTGCGCTTTCCGCGTAATGCGGACCCCAGAAAAATGATCAAGGATATTAGCCGACTGCTCATGGCCTCCCAGATCGGATGATGTTTCGAAAACTTGTCTTAACCGCCGCAATTCTCGCATATGCAGTAGTGGTGTTTGGAGCCTTCGTGCGTCTTTCAAACGCCGGACTGGGCTGCCCGGATTGGCCTGGTTGTTACGGCCGTCTCGCCGTGCCTCAAAGCGCACCAGCACGCGGTATTGCTCATTTAGAATTTCCGAACAAGCCGCTCGATAACGCCAAGGCATGGATTGAAATGACGCATCGATATCTGGCAGGCACGCTGGCTTTGCTGATAGTGGCAATTGCCGTTTACGCTTCACGCAAGCGCGCTGAGTTGCAGCAATCGCCGTTACTGTCACTGTTACTTGCCGGGCTGGTCGCGTTGCAAGCGCTGCTTGGAATGTGGACTGTAACTTTGTTATTGAAACCGGTTGTGGTTTCCCTGCATCTGCTGGGGGGCATGGTCACCCTGGCATTGCTGTGCTGGTTGGCGTTGCGGCAATATGCGCGGCCAACCGTATATGCCGTGAGTCGGGACTCGCTAAAATTCTGGGGCTGGCTGGGACTTGGGCTGTTGGCGGTGCAGATCGCGCTGGGCGGCTGGGTGAGTGCCAATTACGCAGCTCTCGCTTGCGGCGGATTTCCGCTATGTAACGGCAGCTGGTTGCCCAAGATGGATTTCTCGGCAGGCTTTCAGCTGGTTGGCAGTGAGGGAACGACGAGCGGCAACACACTGTCCAATTTGGCGCTCGCGTCCATAAATTGGACACATCGACTCGGCGCGTTAATTGTTTTGTGTTATCTCGCGTCTCTGGCAATTGCGGTTCTGCGCATCAAACGGTTGCAAAAATACGGGGTGTTGCTGCTGACCATCGTCTGCCTGCAGGTCGCGCTTGGAATTGGCAACGTTTTGTTAAGCCGGCCTTTGCCGTTGGCGGTGGCCCACAATGCCGCTGCTGCGCTATTACTGGTCGTCATGGTGGTGTTAAACTTTAATTTATCGAGTTCGGGAGTTGACGATGGCCTTTAGCTTAACCTGGGAGCGAGCGGGTACCCGCGTTCACCAGTATTTCAAATTGTGCAAGCCACGCGTGGTGTCGCTTATCCTATTTACCGCAGTTATTGGAATGTTCCTTGCAACGCCGGGCATGGTCCAGTTCAATACGCTGCTCTTCGCCACATCGGGAATTGCACTGGTAGCCGGCGCCGCGGCAGCAGTGAATTGCCTGATTGAGCAAAAAATCGACGCAGTTATGGCACGTACTCGTTACCGCCCGCTGCCGCGCGGGGAGTTGACTTCACTGCAGACACTCGTTTTTTCCGGCGCGCTAGGCGGCGCGGGGCTGTGGTTGCTTGACCGATTCATCAATCCGGTTACCATGTGGCTGACCCTTGCGACTTTTCTGGGATACGCAGTTATTTACACCGTGATTCTCAAGCCCATGACGCCGCAAAATATTGTCATCGGAGGCGCATCCGGCGCAATGCCGCCCGTGCTGGGCTGGACCGCGGTAACCGGGGAAATTTCCTACGATGCGTTGTTGCTGTTTCTGATCATTTTTGCATGGACTCCGCCGCATTTCTGGTCTCTCGCCCTGTATCGCAAACACGAGTATGCCAAAGCAGGATTACCCATGTTGCCGGTCACCCACGGCGATAAGTACACTCGCTTGCACGTACTTCTGTATACGCTGATTCTCGTTGCCGTGAGCCTGCTGCCGTTTGTAACCAAGATGAGCGGCTGGCTCTACCTATTAAGCGCCTGCGCGCTGGGAGGGATTTATTTATATTATGGAGTGAGAATCTTTGTGGACTACAGCGACGCGCTGGCGCAGCGCGCGTTTCGATATTCCATCGTGTACCTCGCGGCGCTATTCGCCGCGCTACTATTAGATCACTGGCGTTGAAGCCAACTTTTCTTGCGTCTTATGACCAAATTTCTGCTGGCCGGTCTGCTATCTGGTATTTTGGGCGCGCTTGTCGGATGTGATACAACAGCCAAAGTAGAACACTTCCAATCTACTGACATTACTGGCGCAAGTTTCGGAAAAGATTTTCATTTGACGGACCACAATGGCAAGTCCAGAAGCCTTGAGGATTTCAGAGGCAAAGTGGTGGTGCTATTCTTCGGCTATACCCATTGTCCCGATGTTTGTCCGGCTACACTCGCTGAACTCGCAACGGTGATGAAGCAATTGGGCCCGGAATCCGAGAACGTGCAAGTATTGTTCGTGACTGTGGATCCGCAGCGCGACACACCGCAAGTGCTGGCGAAGTACGTACCCTCGTTCTACCCCAGTTTTCTAGGTCTGTACGGTGACCCCGAAGCGACGTCCAGAACCGCAAAGGAGTTTAAAATCGTCTACCAGAAAGTTGCCGGCAGTGGTCCCGATGATTACACCATGGACCATTCGGCCGGCACCTATGTATTCGATCAGAAAGGAAGACTGCGCTTGTTTGTAAGCTATGGGCAGGGGGCGCCGGTTTTTCTGCACGACGTCAGACTCCTGCTTGCCGAGAATTAACCAGCCACCATTGCCGCTTTCATTTTGGCGAACGCTTTTTCTTCAAGCTGCCGGATGCGTTCGGCCGAGACCTTGAACTCTGCAGCCAAATCGTGCAGTGTCGCCGAATCTTTTTCCCGAAGCCAGCGTTCTTCGATGATGCGGCGGCTGCGCGGATCGAGACTCTCAAGCGCTCGCTTGAGATCCGTGGTTTGCAAACGACTGTCCTGTTCGCGTTCCAGGATAAGCGATGGCTCATTTTCCGGATCGCTGAGGTATGCGATCGGGCTATATGCTTCGTCGTCATCGACCGCCGGTTCTAACGCGACATCATGCCCGCTCAAGCGCGTCTCCATTTCAGATACCTCTGAACTTTTCACGCCAAGCAGATTGGCCACATCCATTGTTTGCTTAAGACGCATAGGTTCCAGCCCCTGTTTCAGGCTGCGCAAATTGAAAAATAGCTTGCGCTGCGCCTTGGTCGTGGCGATTTTCACGATGCGCCAATTGCGAAGGATAAATTCGTGGATCTCGGCGCGTATCCAGTGTACGGCGAACGACACCAGGCGCACTCCGCGCTCCGGGTCGAAGCGTCGAACTGCTTTCATGAGCCCGATGTTGCCTTCCTGGATCAGGTCTGCCTGCGGCAGCCCATAACCCATGTAACCGCGAGCGATAGCGACCACGACGCGCAGGTGTGAGAGCACCAACTGTCTGGCTGCTTCCAGGTCGTTATCCGCGCGCCAGCGTCGTGCTAATTCCGTCTCCTGCTCTTGCGTGAGTATAGGAAAGCGGTTTACCGCCTGGATATAACTCTCCAGGCTTCCCGTCACCGACGGGATAGGCAAAGCCATAGTTTGCGTCATTCGAAATCCCTCAAAAAAATATTTTAGCACTCTCCATCTCAGAGTGCCAAGCATAGGGAAAGTTCTGGCTAACGCGGTTCGATTTGCCGCAGATGCCTGCTTACCGATAGCCAAGCGCCCAGCCAGCCAAGCCATGCTGAAAATAAAATCAAGATTGCACTGTCTTTCATATCTAAGTGATTTAACTGGAAATTTATCGAATATAGCCGGGCCAAATCCGCGAGAGCCTTATTCAGCACTTCAATGCTTCCCGCCACGATGACCCAGGCGACCGCCCCGCCCGCCAACCCCTGCAGAGTTCCGATATACAGGAATGGTCGGCGAATGAAACGGCCGGTTGCGCCGATCAGTTTCGCCACCTCAATTTCGTCGCGTTGGGTGAGAATTTGAAGCCTTATCGTATTGAACGTCACTGCCACCAAGGCGAAGCTTAACAACATAGCCAACAGCAATATGATCAGTTTGCCAAGCCGCAACAACGCATCCAGCCGCTGCGCCCAAAGCGAGTCCAGCTGCACATGCGCGGCGTTGGGCCAAGAACTGATCTCGTTTCGCAATGCTTCCAAGGCATCCGCAGAGGAATTTTTCGCGTGAATTATAAATGCATCGGGCAAAGGGTTTTGCGTCAGGCTTTGCACCACATCGCCGATACCGGTTGACCGTTGGAGCTCACGCAGCGCCTTGTCACGTGGCACGAATTGGAAATTACGCACTGAAGGATTGTTTTTAAGCCGCAACTGTATTTGGGCGACATCCGCTGGGGTCGCCTGCGTACCCAAAAACAGGCTTATCTGGGGTTCGCCGCCGATTTGTCCGGACAAGCTTTCGAGGTTTCTGAGCAGAGCGTAAAGTCCACTGGGCAAGCTTATTGCAATGCCGATGACGCTGATATTGAGTAGGCTGGCAAACGGGTTTTGCCGAAGACGTCTCAGGGCAAGCCGCATGGATTGTACATGATGCGCAAGCCAATACTTCACGAAGCCAGTTCCCCGTGGTCGAGCCTCAGCAGACGCGGATTTAATCGCAGCAACATTGCATTATCATGGCTGGCGATGATCACCGTCACCCCCACCTGATTGAATGATTTGAACAGCCCCATGATGTCGCTGGCATAGGCCGCGTCCAAATTTCCAGTGGGCTCGTCGGCAAGCAAAATTGCCGGCCGGTTAACGATAGCGCGCGCGATGCACAAACGCTGTTGCTCTCCGCCAGACAGTGTGATCGGATACGTCTTTTCCTTATCCAGCAAACCCACCTTGTCGAGCGCTGCGCGTACCCGTTTACCGCTCTCCTTGCGTTCATAACCGGTGATTTGAAGAGGCAACACCACGTTTTCAAATACAGTACGCTCGAACAGCAGCTTGTGATCCTGAAACACCAGGCCAAAATTGCGACGCAGATACGGAATTGCTGAAGCGCGCAGTTTGCTGGTATTTTGGCCATTTACAACAACGCTGCCGCGGGTGGGGCGCTCGATGGCGGCAATTAATTTAAGCAGGGTACTTTTGCCGGCGCCGGAATGACCGGTTACGGCAACCATTTCACCCGGCTGCACGGTGAACGAAATGTTTCTGAGGACATCGTAGCCCCCCGGATAGCGCTTGCCGACTTGGCTCAAGCTAATCATGCAAGCACGGTCTCCACAAACTCCACGGCATCGAACGGTCGTAGGTCATCGGGTTTCTCACCAATGCCGATAAAACGGACCGCAACCGGCCGCGCCCTGGCAATAGCGGCTAATGCCCCGCCCTTGGCGCTGCCGTCCAACTTGGTAATAATAAGTCCGGTCAAACCCAAAGCATCATCAAACGCCTTAACCTGATTCACCATGTTTTGTCCGGTGTTGGCATCAAGTACCAGCAGGATTTCATGCGGTGCCGAGGGTTCCGCCTTGGCGATCACGCGTTTTACTTTCTTGATCTCTTCCATTAAATGCAATTGCGTGGGAAGCCGGCCTGCAGTATCAGCCAGCACGATATCGATGGAGCGCGCCTTGGCTGCATGTATGGCATCGAAAATTACAGCCCCGGGATCCCCGCGTTCCTGGGAGATGACGGTGACACTGCCGCTTGCGCCCCACGCCTGCAGCTGCTCGCGCGCCGCCGCACGGAACGTATCGCCCGCCGCGAGCACAACCGATTTTCCCTGCTTCTGAAAATATCTTGCAAGCTTGCCGATGCTGGTGGTTTTGCCGCTGCCATTTACCCCTGCCAACATAATAATGAACGGCCGTATCGCGCCAATGTCAACGGGTTTGCCCAGCGGTGCGAGCAAATCCAGCAAGCACTGCCGCAAAACTGCTTGCAGCTCTTCCGCTCGTTGCAGGTTTTCACGCTTGGCGCGCGCGCGCAACATTTCCAGCAGATACTCGGTGGCTGCTGCGCCCACGTCGCCGCTGAGCAGCGTGTGTTCCAATTCCTGATAAAGTGTCTCGTCAATCTTGCCGCTGCGCAGCAGGTTTGCCAGTTGTCCGCCCAACTGATTGCGGGTGCGCGACAGGTTTTGCTTTAGCCGTGCCGCCCAGTTTGCTGCATCTTCAGTGCGCGTGTTCTGGTCTTGCTTCAAGAAACTAAACATGGCGATGTGCTGTCACAAAACGCGTATTTGCGATTCGTTGCGGGTATAATTCTATTCCCAATTCGTCGGATCCAGGCTAAAAGAATGATGGCAATCTTTAGGCTTTTTGCAAAACCAAATGTTCTTCTCGCTGTTGTTTTGTCTGGTTCGCTCTCGCATGTTGCTCGGGCGTCGACCAGCGAGCATACGCTGAGCAACGGGCTTCGGGTGATTGTCAAGGAGGACCACCGTGCACCCGTTGTCGTGTCGATGGTGTGGTACAAGGTCGGGAGCTTAGATGAAGAGAACGGCACGACCGGTGTCTCCCACGCGCTGGAACACATGATGTTCAAGGGCACCAAAAAGGTGCCAGAGGGAGAGTTTTCCAAAATCATTGCCCAGGCCGGCGGCCGGGAGAACGCTTTTACCAGTAGGGATTTCACCGCGTATTTCCAATTACTGCACAAGTCGAAGCTCCCGCTGGCAATGAAACTTGAAGCAGATCGCATGCAAAACCTGAATTTCTCCCAAAATGGCTTTGCAAAGGAAATGAAGGTAATAATGGAAGAACGGCGTTGGCGTACCGACGATAACCCGCAAGCGCTGGTGTACGAGCAATTAATGGCAACCACTTTCGAAGCGAGCCCGTACCGCAGACCCGTCCTAGGCTGGATGAATGACCTGGTGAATATGCGCGCGCAAGATCTGGAGCACTGGTACCACACCTGGTATGCGCCGAATAATGCCACGCTGGTGGTGGTGGGAGACGTGACGCCCGGAGAAGTATTTAAACTTGCTCAACGTTATTTCGGCGCAATTAAATCCAAAGTATTACCGGTACGGAAACCGCAGGAAGAGCCGCAACAACGTGGCAGCCGCAGCGTGACGGTGAAAGCACCGGCCAAGTTGCCGTACGTCATGATGAGTTACCATGCGCCGGTGTTGCGCGACGCCGAACGCGACTGGGAACCTTACGCGCTCCAGGTTCTTGCCGGCGTGCTCGACGGCAACGAATCTGCTCGGTTAAACCGCAATTTGGTGCGGGAAACGCAGGTTGCCTCTTCCGCTGGGGCGGATTACGACATTACGGGACGCGGTCCCGGGCTCTTTTACCTGGAAGGCGTTCCCAGCGAAAACAAAACTGTTGCAGATCTGGAAGCGGCCATGCGTGGTGAGTTGCAAAAAATTATCGTTGACGGCGTGACCAACGACGAACTCGAACGGGTGAAGGCCCAAGTCATTGCCAACAAAGTATTTGAGCGTGATTCAGTAATGGCCCAAGCCCATCAGATCGGGGGGTGGGAAATGGCCGGACTGTCATATAAATCACTGGATAATTTAGTGAGCAAGTTGCGAGCGGTAAGCGCTGCGCAAGTGCAGGCTGTGGCAAAAAAATATTTCCAAGACGACAGCCTTACAATCGCTGTGCTCGACCCGCAGCCCCTTGATCAGGAAAAGTCTCATAAGGCGCCGGCAGGGTTACGGCATGATTAGCGTCGTTAGGGGGTGCGGCGTGGCTTTGGTTGGATTATTCGCAGGCACAGGACCTGCATTTGGCATATTGCCGATACAACATTGGCAGACTTCGAGCGGGGCCAGCGTCTATTTCGTTGAACGCCACGAACTGCCGATGCTTGACGTGAGCATTGATTTCGCGGCTGGCAGCGGCCGCGATTCGCCCGCTGTATCCGGCCTGGCGAATCTCACACGGCATATGCTGAGCCTTGGCGCAGGCGGGCTTTCCGAGGACGAAATCGGCGAAAAACTAGCCGATGTCGGAGCGCAGCTTGGCGGGCGCATCGATCAGGACCGCGCCGGAGTGACCGTGAGAACGCTGAGCAGCGAGCGCGAGCGCAATCAGGCGCTCGACATATTATCGCGCATCGTGCAACAGCCGGAATTTCCCGAAAAAGTGCTGGAGCGGGAGAAAGCACGCATCGTGGCAGTTCTCAAGGATTCGGCCACCAAACCCGAAAGCATCGCGGAGCGCGCCTTTTACACGCTTCTCTATGGCAGCCATCCATACGCTCGGCGCATATCCGGAGAAGTGGACAGCGTGGAGCCGCTCCAGCGCTCTGATCTAGAGGCGTTTTACCGCACTTATTACACCGCAAATGATGCTGTAGTGGCCATCATTGGTGATGTAAGCCGCGACGCGGCACGTGAAATCGCTGAGAACCTTACGGCGAAACTGCCTCGACAGGCATCGCCCTTACCCGTGCTGCCCGAAGTCGCGCTTCCGGCAAAGGCGCAGGATCGCGAAATTCCACATCCGGCGACGCAAAGCCACATTCTTATGGGGTATCCGGGAATAAAGCGCGTTGACCCTGACTATTTTGCCCTTTTTGTCGGTAACTACATCCTTGGCGGCGGAGGGTTCTCTTCCCGCTTCGTCGAGCAGGTGAGGCAGAAGAGAGGACTCGCTTATAGCGTCTATAGTTATTTTGATCCACTGCAGCAGAAAGGCCCGTTTCAAATCGGGTTGCAAACCAAAAAGGAGCAGGCGCAGGAGGCGATTAATGTGGTTCGCGAAACGCTGCGCAACTTCATAGCCAACGGGCCGACTGAGCAAGAACTCAAAGCGGCCAAGCAGCATCTCGTCGGCGGTTTTCCGCTGCGCATAGATACCAATAAGAAGATACTCGAGTATCTTTCGGTAATCGGCTTTTATCGCTTGCCGCTTACGTATCTTGATGACTTCATACCTAACGTCGAGAGCGTTACCGTAGCGCAGATTAAAAACGCGTTTCAGCGGCGTATCGACCCGGACAACATGGTCACCGTAATTGTAGGAGCACCGGGCGCAAGCTGAAACCTGATGCGGACTCGCGGACGTCTCAGGATCATTGGAGGAACGTGGCGCAGCCGCATTATCCACTTTCCGCCGGCGGCCGACCTGCGGCCCACTCCGGACCGCGTAAGGGAAACCCTGTTTAACTGGCTGGGCCAGGATCTCAGTGGCAAAACCTGCCTGGACTTGTTCTCGGGGAGCGGTGCATTGGGATTCGAGGCGCTATCCCGTGGCGCGCGCAAGGTGGTGATGGTGGAAAAAAACCGCGATGTATTCCAAGCGCTGCGCGATAATGCGCTGAAGCTTCGGGCGCAGAACCTGGAACTGGTGCACGCGAATGCGCTACAATTCTTGAGTGTCGACCGAAACGCGTACCATGTAATTTTTCTCGATCCCCCGTTTCGCAAGAATGGTCTTGGCGGCATTTTGGCGGAAATGCCGCGGCGCCTTGAAGAGGGAGGGCTGGTTTATGTTGAGAGCGGAAATGCTTTTGACGCGCCGGACTGGGAGGTGTGGCGCGAAGGCAGGGCGGGGAAAGTTCATTATCGGCTGCTGAAATGGAAAATAACATGAATAAAGCGGTGTATCCCGGTACATTCGATCCTATTACACGCGGCCATGAAGATTTGGTGCGGCGTGCCACGCACATCTTCGACCAGGTAATTGTCGCGGTTGCGGACAGCCACGGTAAGCAACCTTTTTTTACGCTGGAAGAGCGGATAAAGATGGCGGAAAGGGTGTTAGCGGATTATGAGAGAGTGCATGTGATCGGATTTTCCGGATTGCTCATGGATTTTGTGCGGGGTCAGGGTGCAAACATCATAGTGCGGGGTCTGCGCGCCCTATCCGATTTCGAATATGAATTTCAAATGGCTGGGATGAATCGTAACATGCATCCCGATGTGGAAACGATTTTTATGACGCCATCGGAGCAATACATGTTTATTTCAGCGAGTATGGTGCGCGAGATAGCGGTTCTCGGCGGCAATGTCGGAAAATTCGTACAGCCCTTGATTGCCGAACAGCTGAATGTCAAAATGAAAAAAAGGTAAATGGGTGAGTATGCAGCGATGGCGCTGATGATCACGGATGAATGCATTAATTGCGATGTATGCGAACCGGAATGTCCCAACGGCGCAATTTCGCAGGGCGTAGAGATCTACGTTATAAACCCTGCTCTTTGCACCGAATGCGTAGGACATTACGACAGCCCGCAATGCGTCGAAGTGTGTCCAGTGAACTGCATCCCGCTAAACCCGGATTTTGTCGAAAGCAGGGAACAACTGCAACAGAAATTCCTTGCGCTCACCGTGCAAAAAGGCGTACCGACATCCTAGTCGGTCCGTCGCGGCCTGCGTCTCAACCGCACGCTTATCTACATCTGACAATGCGGGCAATAGAAACTTGAGCGCTGCCCCTGCTTGAACTGCCTGATGCGGGTGCCACAAACTCTACAGGGTTTGCCGGCGCGACCGTAAACCTGGCAGTGCAGTTGGAAATCTCCCAGGACGCCGTCGCAATTGGCAAAGTCGCGCAAGCTGCTGCCGCCCGCTTTAATCGCCCGGCGCAGCGTATTACGCAAGGCTTGCACTAACTTTTCATAGCGTTCGTGACCAATGCGCAATGCGGCTCGCTTGGGATGAATGCGAGCGCGGAACAGCGCTTCGTTCGCGTAGATATTGCCAATTCCCGCTACCACGTGGCTGTCCATCAAAACTTGCTTTATGCTCGTAGCGCGGCTGCGCGTAACGCGGTACAGCCAATTGGCACTGAAAGCGTGAGTCAATGGCTCAGGCCCGAGTTTGCTGAGCAGCGGATGGGAGAGTGGCTCGCTGCTGGTCCAATGTACTGAGCCGAAACGGCGCGGGTCGCGCATTCTGAGCAGTTTGCCGTTATCCAGCAGTAAATCAAAATGGTCATGCGTTTGCGCCGGGACGGACTGATCAAGGAAGCGCAGGCTGCCCGACATTCCAAGATGCATGATCAACGTGCCCCCGCCGCAGCCAATAAGCAGGTATTTGCCGCGCCGCGAGACGTTACGGATTATTTGACCGCTGACCAAGCACGGCAAATTCGCAGCGACATGCCACCGCAGTTGCGGATTGCGAATGACCAGCGTCACGATACGCCTCGCGCGCAAGCGCGGACCAAGACCACGGCGCGTTATTTCCACTTCCGGAAGTTCAGGCATGATTTAAAGCCAGTCACTTCTCCGTTTTAGGGGCTTCGGCAAACGGGTCGAGCAAACGTCTTGCCACATCTTCCGGAAAGCGGTAGGCAATCATTTCATCATCGCGCAGCAGTATCAGTTCCGGTTTTTTCTGCAATATATGCAGCGTTACGCTGCCGCCGTTGTTAAGCGCAATTTTGATCGCCTCGGCATAAGGCGCGGGTTTTGCGGGCACGCTGGCGATGCTGTAAGCATAGTGCCATTCATCGGCAAAGCGGTTTAACTGATCTTGAGAAAGTTCAGCCGGTGCGGGCGACACGTTCCACGCCCCATCTACTCGTCTTAATTTGTATCCCGGCAAATCGAAACCGGTCGGTATCTCGTTTTCCGCGAGCAGCAGGTGATTAAGGAAAGCATTGAGGGGCATCGCAACCGCAGCCCCGTAACGCGGTGGCACCAGATAGACATTATCTGCCGTCGTCACGTATTGTTCCGCGGTCAATGGATTCAGCGCGCCAAAGCCGAACGTCTGCTTTCCCAGTGTCAAAAGCGCCTGCGGCCGGTCCAAATCGAAGCGCGTCAAATCATTCGCCGGGAAACGCTGCCTACTGGTGGCGGAGAGAATTTCCAATAGTTGATCCACCTGAAAGGCATTGGCGCGCGCCGCAAGCGGACGGGTGATGAACCAGTCATGGCCGCGTTTTACTAGGGTAAGCGCCGCAGGCTTGTCTACGGTGATGCTGTTGATTTCCTCTGCCTTCTGTGTTGAGAGCCGGTATTCGCTCGACGCGTTGTTTAGCAATTTGAAATAAAGTGTGGAAGCCAGGCCAGCGACCGCAAGCAAAAGTGCCGTGTTAAGCCAAATTCTCGATTTCATAGTTTACGACGCCGCCACCAGATCACTGCGCCTGTCACCAGGAAGATCAGCGGCATCGCAATCAGAAAACCAAAGGTGATCATAGTCAGCGCGGACCGACCAAGATACAAATTGCTGTCGAGAGTGGCGCGAGGTTGAATGGTAATCAAATCCTCATCCTGCGCCAGCCAATTGATTATGTTGACGCCCAGATCCAGGTTGCCGGCGTTGCCAAGGTAGCTGTTCGCGAGAAAGTCGCCGCCGCCGATTATAACTACGCGTTGCTCGCGGCCTTTAAGTTGCCTGGTTAGCGCAACGCCTATAGTGACCGGTCCCCGGGTATCGCGTTTTTCGTCGAAGCGCGCCGTTTCGTCCGGTTTGCCGTTTTCCACCCAGCCGCGCTGAGCTACTTCTATGAGCTTGATGACCTGCCAATCCTGGTTTTGACCAACGCTCACCTCGCGGGCGAAAGGAAATACCGTGATGAGTTTGAAGTCATTGGTAATTGGGTGCTTGCCATAGCTGGTTGCCAGTGCCCAAGTGGCGGGCGCGTTAAGTTCTTGCGCCGCCGGGTCGATCACGACACCGGGGGTGAGCCTAAGCTTGAGCAAATCGGCAAGCGATTCCAGTCCGTGCAGCGGTTCCTGGTCGATCAACCACAACAGATTGCCGCCTCTGTCGACATAGGATATGAGTTTGGCAACTTCACCGGGAAAGTAATCCACTTGTGGCTGCGTGACGACGACTACGCTGGCATTCTCGGGAACTTGCTGTGCCAATGCCAGATTCAAGCTCGTGGTCTGAAATCCCTTGGCCGCGAGCTGTTTTCCAAAGTCGCCGAAGTCGAAGTTGGCTTTTCCATCGATTTTTCTTTCTCCGTGTCCTTCAATCTGCATTACCAGCCGTTGTCGCGTGCGCGCCAGGCGCATGAGCAGATTGGTGAATGTTTGTTCGTTGAGCGTGGTGAGATGCTCGGATTTAGCCCCGAACTTGACCACCATTTCGCCGTTGACCTGCACTCCGGCCTCTCGAGTGAGTTTTGGCTGCTCTGCAGGATCGACAAATTCCAGAAGGATATCGGGTTTGGCGCGAACATAGGGTTGCATAAAATCCCTGATCAACTTGCGTATGTCCCCGAGCCGCGGATCCTGCTTCGTTGCGAACGCGGTGATGATCACCGGTCCGTGCAATTGGTTAAGCACATTCAGGCTGGCTTGAGTCAACGAGTTGCGGCGGTTCTGGCTCACATCCCACTGCTTGCGGTGATCGCGCGCCACCAGTGACAGCAGGACAACTGCGGCGACCAGCAGCACAAAGAAAAGGCTGTTTTGCAGCAACATCTGGACGCGCAACTTTTTATTAATTTGCATGAATTTCAGCCGCGCAGACGGTCGGCGTCGAGACGCCTGATTGCCAGCGCCACAAAGGTCAAAGTAAAAAGCACTAGGAAGGCAACATCGGCGCTGTCAATTAAGCCGCGGTTGAAACTTTCAAAATGCCTGAGCAGTGAAAACCAGTTTGACAGGCTTTCGGGATTACTTGATGAGACATCGAGAACCCAAAGACCGAGCAGCGCGCCTAACGTACCGACAGCTGCCAGCACCGGGTGCGAGGTGAGGCATGAAATATATAATCCCAGCGCTGCGTAGCAAGCGCTAAGCAGTAACAGCCCCAGCAGGTTCGATGCCAGCACGCCGAAATCGGGCGAGGTGCCCGCATACAAGGAAATTGCCATGAACCCACTAAGGCTTATCAACGCGGCGAGAAACAGCACCAAACCGAGGAATTTGCCGATCACGATTTCGGTCATGGATAGTGGTGCCGACATCAGAAGAGGCATGGTCTGATTGCGCCGTTCTTCGGCGATCAGGCGCATCGAGAGAAGCGGTACCGCCATCATTATCAACACTGCAACGCTGCCAAAAAGCGGAGCGAGGATCACTTCAGTGGCGCCGGGCGGTTGGGCAAGCTGCTCGAGTTGTGGTTGCAACAAAAGAAAAGTATCTAGGCGCGACAGAAAAATCCATGCCAGGAGCAGCTGCACGATGCAAAGAACAAGCCACGCAAGGGGGGCGGCAAACAGCGACTTCAGTTCCTTAGCGGCAAGAGTAAGGATCATGCCGTTTGTTACTGTTGCGTAAGTTGCACGAATACATCCTCGAGACTCGCTTGCTGCCGATTTATCTGGTACAACCCCCAGCCTTGCGCCGCTGCCGCTTTAACCAATTCCTCGCTTGGGTCGGCGTCGGCGACAAATTGTATGTTAAACAAGGTGTCATTAAGCTTATCCACGGTAATTACTCCGGGCAACTGAAGCTGTGCAAGTTCCGGGGGATTGCGCAAACCAAGCTGCAGCGAATGTCCTTCGCGTATGTGTTTTAAGGCTTCGATGCTGCCGCTGTACACATTCTTTCCCAGGTGCATGATTGCTACTCGATCGCACACACTTTCCACTTCTGGCAGTATGTGTGTGGAGAGGATCACACTGTGCGTGCCGCCGAGCTCCCGAATCAAAATGCGGATTTCGCGCATTTGAATCGGATCGAGGCCCACGGTAGGCTCATCCAAGATCACTACTTCCGGTTTATGGAGGATAGCCTGGGCAATGCCGACGCGCTGTTGATAGCCGCGCGACAGGCTGCCGATCAGCTGCTTGCTGACCTCATTCAGGCCACATCGCTGTTTGGCTTGCTCCACGCTAACTTTCAGTGCGGATTTGGCTACGCGATGCAGTCGCGCGGCGAGCAACAGATATTCATCGACATTAAGCTCTCGGTACAGCGGCGGGCTTTCCGGAAGATAGCCGATCAGCTGCTTCGCGGCTTTCGGTCGGTCCAGCAAATCAATGCCGCAGATTTTGATGCTGCCAGCACTGGGCGCCAGATTGCCGGTCAGCATGCGCATGGTCGTGGTTTTCCCGGCCCCATTTGGCCCGAGAAAACCGAGCACTTCGCCCTTTTTAAGTTCTAAATTGATTTCCAGCACCGCGCCGCGCGCGCCGAACCACCGTGATAACTGATGCGCAATAACCGTTGTTGTTGAATTTTGTTGCGCCATTTGCTGGATCAGTTGGATGTGTCCAATTTCTCTTGTAGTGTAACCAAAATATACATAATATGTGGGTAATTTTGAAGAACTATGCGCTTTGACGCTGTTCTGAGTATATGATTCCCTGTACTTGAGTTATCAGCAAAACCATGAACCGTAAATTACTGATCTTGGCCATGCCGGCATTTCTTTTGGCATGTGCCCAACAACCGCACAAATCTGCCAGCGACGTTCCCGCCGTAAATGAAGACGAGCAGCAGGAACAGTCCGCGGGCGCGGTCGCGACCGAAAAGTTGCCCAATGAGGAACTGACGGAAAAAATGCTGTACGAGTTCTTGCTGGGCGAGATAGCCGGCCAACGCGGGCAGCTTGATGTGGCGACTAAGGCGTACGTGGATTTGGCCAAAACAACTCGGGACCCGCGGGTTGCGCAACGCGCCACTGAAATAGCGTTGTACGCTAGGCAGCCCGAGGCCGCGCTACAGGCGGCGAGGGTATGGGCCGAAGTGGATCCAAACTCGACTCCGGCACGGCAGACACTTGTGGCGCTACTGATTAACGAGCACAAACTGGAAGAAGCCCGTCCTCATATTGAAAAGCTGCTCTCCGCGGAAGGACAAAATGTGGGCCAGGGTTTCATGCAATTGAACGGGCTGCTGGCTAAGTATCCGGACAAGGCCGCAGCGCTGAATTTGGTACAGAGCCTCGCGCAACCCTATCCGCAGCTTGCTGAAGCGCATTTTGCAGTAGCCCACGCGGCCTGGAGCGCCGGGGAGTATGATTTGGCGCTGAGCGAGGTGCGCAAGGCACTGGACCTGCGTCCCGAATGGGAACTGGCGGCGCTGTTTCAAGGGCAGATCCTGCAGCACACGTCCAACAAGCTCGCCGCTGACTATTTTCACGACTACCTCAACAGCTATCCCAAGGCGAAGGAGGTACGCTTGAATTATGCGAGACTGCTGGTTGTGGAAAAAGATTACCCTCAGGCGCGCAGCGAATTTCAGAGGCTGCGAAGGGATTTCCCGAATAACGCGGAGGTTTCCCTGGCTGTAGGTTTGCTGTCGATGCAGCTCAATGATTTCGATGCCGCGGAGGAAAGCTTCAAACAGGCGTTAAGTCAGAATTACAAGGACCGCGACAGTGTTCGTTATTATTTGGGCGAGGCTTACGAAGAGCGCAAACATTATGACCAGGCGCTGTACTGGTATGGCAGCGTTGAACGGGGCGAGCAATACCTTCCCGCGCAGATGCGTTATGCGAGCGTGCTCGCGAAACAAGGCAAGCTCGCGGAGGCGCGCAAGTACCTGCATCAGATTCCGGTGCAGGACAACCAGCAAAGAATCCAGATAATTCTAACCGACGCGCAGTTGCTGCGCGAAGCGGGGCATTACCAGGAAGCATTTGATTTGCTCGGGCGCGCCCTACAGAAAAATCCAGATTATCCGGACCTGCTATATGACTATGCGATGGCGGCCGAAAAACTCAATCGGCTGGACGTGCTCGAAGAAAACTTGCGCAAGCTGATCAAGCTGAAGCCTGATTACGCGCACGCTTACAATGCCCTGGGCTACACTCTGGCTGACCGCACCAACCGTCTGAACGAGGCCGAGCAATACATCGAGCAGGCGTTGAAACTTGCTCCGGAAGACCCGTTCATTATAGACAGCATGGGCTGGGTGCAGTACCGGCTGGGGAATCTCAAGGAAGGAACAGCTTACTTACGGCGCGCCTACGCCGACCGGCCCGATCCGGAAATTGCCGCGCATCTCGGTGAAGTGCTGTGGGTTCAAGGCAAGCACGAGGAAGCGGAAACGATCTGGAATGCATCTCTCAAGGAAAATCCCGGCAACGAGGCGTTGCAGAATGTCATCAAGAAATTCGTCAACAAGTAATGAGGAATCTCATCGGGGATTCCCGCGCGCGCTGGCTTGCGCTGTTATTGCTGCTGGGCGCGTGCGCTGCGCCTGCCCCTAAACCCGGTTCTACACCCCCGTCGCGGGCCCAGAGCCTGGCGCTAGCTCAGAGCAGTGGTTTTCAACTCTCCGGAAGAGTAGCCGTCAAATTTGATGAGAAAAATTATTCCGGTGGTGTGCGCTGGACGCATAACGGGGGGGATGATGAAATCTGGATCCTTACACCGCTCGGAAGTGGCGTTGCGCGCATCGTGCGCGACGTCAACGGGGTCAGCCTTACGACCGAAAAGCGAGAAACCTACCGCGCGCAAGATGCGCAGACTCTGACGCACGAAGTATTGGGTTGGAGCTTGCCGCTTTCGGGATTGCAGTATTGGGTGTTGGGAATCGCCGCGCCACAAGGCGCAGCGCACGCACAACGCGACTCGCAGCAGCGCCTGGCAAGCTTAAACCAGGATTCCTGGGAAATCGCTTATCTGCGCTACAAGCCGGAACAGGAAAGCGGGATGCCCGCACGCATGAGGTTGACCCGTGGCGATTTGGAAATCAACTTGATTATCGACGATTGGGTAATTCCCCCGCTCGCGCAATGAGCAGCCTGCAGAGCTATCCGGCGCCCGCCAAACTTAATTTGTTCTTGCATGTGGTCGGGCGCAAGGAAAATGGTTATCACCTGTTGCAAAGCGTGTTCCGCTTTTTGGACTATTACGACTACCTGGGCTTCCGGGTGCGCGAAGACGGTATTATCCGGCGTGCTTACCAGTTGCCAGGGGTCCCGGAGGAACAAGACCTGTGCGTGCGCGCCGCAAGGCTGCTGCAGCGGGCAGCAGATTGTCGGCTCGGCGCAGATCTCATCCTGGAAAAAAAGCTGCCTCTCGGCGGCGGGTTGGGCGGCGGCAGTTCGGATGCTGCGACCACGCTCATGATGCTCAATCGCTTATGGAAGCTGGGTTTCCCGAGGGAGGAACTGCAGGAGCTGGGTTTGCAACTGGGCGCCGATGTTCCGGTATTTGTTTTCGGTCAAAATGCGTTTGCTGAAGGGGTAGGAGAAATACTGCAGCCCGTCAGCCTGGCGCCGGCCTGGTATGTAGTTTTGGTGCCCAATGTCAGCGTCTCAACCGCCGAGATTTTCGCTGATCCTGAATTGACACGGAACACGAATCGCATCAAAATAACCGCCTTTTCCATAGGGCAAGTTCATAACGACCTTGAGCCTGTGGTCTGCCGCAAATACCCGCAGGTGGCGCAACATCTGGAGTGGCTGAAACGGTTCGGCGACGCCAGAGTAACCGGCTCCGGTGCCTGTGTTTTCGCAGAATATGCGACAGAAAGGGAAGCGCGCGAAGTGCTCGCGCAGTTACCGAGGCAGATGAACGGTTTTGCGGCGCGGGGCCTGGACCGGCACCCCTTGCGGGATCTTGCACAGTAGCACTTTGGGGAGTCGCCAAGCGGTAAGGCACCGGATTTTGATTCCGGCATTCGTAGGTTCGATCCCTACCTCCCCAGCCAGATTTTTGCATAATACTGAACGATCGGGGGCAGCGGAGTGGCTTATGAGAATCTGATGGTGTTCACTGGCAACGCCAACCGCAAGCTCGCTGAGCAGGTGGTAAAGCATCTGAACATCCATATCGGGCGTGCCACCGTCGGCCGCTTTAGCGATGGCGAAGTGATGGTGGAAATACTGGAAAACGTGCGCGGCAAGGATGTCTTCGTACTGCAGTCCACATGTTTTCCGCCCAACGAAAACCTGATGGAAGTGTTGGTGATGATCGATGCGCTGAAACGCGCATCGGCAGGACGCATCACGGCAGCGATCCCGTATCTCGGCTACGCGCGGCAGGATCGCAGACCGCATTCGGCGCGGGTGCCGATTACCGCCAAGGTCGTAGCGAACATGCTTACCAGTGTGGGATTGGACCGGTTGCTCACCATGGATTTGCACTCAGAACAAATCCAGGGATTCTTTGATATACCGGTTGATAATATTTACGCCATGCCGCTTTTGCTGGGAGATATTTGGAAACATGATCATCAGAATTTGGTGGTGGTCTCACCCGACGTCGGCGGGGTGGTGCGCGCGCGCGCGGCGGCAACGCCTCTGGAAGCGGATTTGGCGATTATCGACAAGCGCCGTCCCAAGCCGAACGTGGCAAAGGTGATGAACATTATCGGCGAAGTCGAAGGCCGGACCTGTATCATCATGGATGATGTGGTGGATACGGCAAACACGCTGTGCGAGGCCGCCGACGCGCTAAAAGCGCAAGGAGCAGAGAGAGTGGTGGCGTACTGCACGCACCCAGTGCTTTCGGGAAAGGCAGTCGAGCGCATTGATAAATCGGTGCTGGACGAAGTGGTGGTGACCAATACCATCCCTCTGGGCGAAGCCGCAATGAAATGCAAACGCATTCGCTGCCTGAGCGTAGCGGAACTCTTGGGCGAGACAATGCTGCGCATCAGCAACGAAAGCTCGGTGAGTTCGTTGTTTATGGAATAATATTTCTTGGTCTGTGACTTGGAGCAGGCCGGACATCTGGAGAGCAAAATGCAAATTGAAGTGAACGCAACGTCGCGTACCATGCACGGAACCGGTGCAAGCCGCCGCATGCGGCGTGACGGGCGCGTGCCCGGAATACTGTACGGCGGAAAACAAGAGCCGCAGGCAATCGAACTGGATCATAATGCGTTGTACCACCTTCTTAAGCTTGAAGCGTTCCATGCTTCGATTCTCAATATGAACCTGGACGGCAAAAAACAACAGGTGTTGCTGCGGCAACTGCACATGCACCCTTTCAAAATGCAAGTATTGCACGTAGATTTCCAGCGGGTTGCTAAGGACAAGAAAATTTACATAAAAGTACCGCTGCACTTCCTCAATGCGGAAATTGCGCCCGGCGTGAAAGTCGGCGGCGGCATCATTAGCCATGTCATGACCGAAGTTGAAGTTTCCTGTTTGCCCGCCGATTTGCCGGAATATATCGAGGTCGATCTTAAGGACCTTGCGCTCGGCCACTCGGTGCACTTATCGGAGCTCAAATTTCCTAAAGGTACGGAGTCGCCGGCCTTGGCGAAAGGCAACGACGCGGTAGTGGCGACCGTTCAAATACCGAAGGTGGTCGTGGTTGAAGAAGTAGTGGCTGCGCCAGCGGCTGAAGAGGCGGCGGCGGCGGAAGGGGCTGCGGCTGAAGCCGGTGCGGCCGCCGGTGAAAAGAAAGAGGGCGAAAAGGCCGCAACGGGTGAAGCAGTCAAGAAAGAAGGGGCAAAAGCGCCTGAAGCCGGCAAGAAGGAAGGCGGCAAGCCGGAGAAGAAATAATCCTTGCCGTTTGATCTTGCGCAGCCCGCCGGTTAACGAAGCTCTGAACTTGGCGGGCTTTGTTTGTCCGGGACTCGTCCGGAGAAAAACGTGAAACTGGTCGTCGGATTGGGGAATCCAGGCAGGGAACACGCGGCCGACCGGCATAATGCCGGTTACCGCTGGCTTGCGCAGCTCGCCAAAGAGACGCGAGTTACGCTCAAGGTCGAGGCGCGCTTCCATTCGTTGCTGGGAAAATTTATGCTCGATGGCAATGAATGCTGGCTGATGCAGCCGCAAACCTTCATGAACGCAAGCGGGCGCGCGGTCGGAGCATTCGTCAAGTTTTACAAAACTCCCGCGCAGGACATTCTCATAGTGCACGACGAGCTCGACCTGCCGCCGGGCGTGGCGCGTCTGAAACTGGGCGGCGGGGTTTCAGGACATAACGGCTTGAAGGACATTGCGGCGCATTTGGGTACACACGATTTTTGGAGGTTGCGCCTCGGAATCGGGCATCCCGGAGAAAAATTGCTGGTCGTCGATTACGTGCTGGACAAGCCGCGACAAGAAGAGGCAAGCCTCATCGAACAGGCTATCCAGCGAAGCCTTGCAATTTGGCCGCTGCTGGCGGAGAACAAGCATCAGGCTGCAATGCTCAAACTGCACACAAACGCGGGAGGGGTAAGGGGCGAGGAGTGAGACATAATAGAACACAGCACAAGCTTCAGGTTTCGCAGGCAGCCGACTTATGTCCCTGAAGTGCGGAATCGTAGGGCTTCCCAATGTCGGCAAATCCACGCTGTTCAATGCCATAACCCGCGCCGGCGTCGCTGCGGAAAACTATCCATTCTGCACCATTGAACCCAATGTCGGAGTCGTTGAGGTTCCCGACCCGCGGCTCAAGGTGATAGCCGGCATTGCCAAGCCGCAAAAGGTCCACGCCGCGCTCACGGAATTCGTCGACATTGCGGGGCTGGTCGCAGGTGCATCCAAAGGCGAAGGATTGGGCAACCAGTTTCTCGCTCATATCCGCGAAACCGACGGCATCGTTCATGTGGTGCGCTGCTTCGAGAAAGAAAACGTGGTGCACGTAACGGGCAAGATCGACCCCGTTGCCGACATCCAGATCGTAAATACTGAACTTGCGCTCGCCGATTTGGCGACCGTGGAAAAACAGTACGCGCGCTATGCCAAAGCAGCGAAAGCGGGCGGCGACAAGGAAGCGCAGCACATAATTGCCGTGCTCGACAAGATTGAACCGGCCTTGAATCAAGGTAGGCCCGCGCGCGGCGTGCCGCTGGCCAGAACAGAGCAGGCGATGTTGAAGCCGATGTTCTTGTTGACGGCGAAACCGGCGATGTATGTGGCCAATGTCGCGGAACATGGATTCGAGAATAACCCGCTTTTGGACAAAGTTTGCACGCATGCCAATTCGGAGAACGCCCCGGTGATCGCGATTTGCGCGGAGCTGGAAGCCGAGATTGCCGATCTCAGCGAGGAAGACAAGAAGGTTTTTCTTGCGGACATGGGCATGCAGGAGCCGGGATTGAACCGCTTAATCCGCGCCGCATTTGATTTACTGGGTCTGCATACTTTCTTCACCGCCGGCCCACGGGAAGTGCGCGCCTGGACCATCCACAAGGGTGACACCGCATTACAGGCGGCGGGCGAAATTCACACCGACTTCGCAAGAGGTTTTATCCGCGCCGAGGTCATTGCATATACCGATTATGTCGCTTGCAAAGGCGAGCACGGTTCGCGCGAGGCGGGAAAAATGCGTCTGGAAGGCAAGGATTACGTGGTAAAAGATGGAGACGTCATTTACTTCCGATTTAATGTTTAGCAAAACTACTGCGCGGCCGATCTGCGGTGTTGCGCGCTCGCTCAAGGCTCGCCGTACTTTCCTTGTACTGTCTCGCCTTTCGCTCGCCCGCGCCTAGCATCTCGGCCTGCTCGCAACGTTTTGCATAGACCCGCAGTGTGCTAAATTACCGCTTAAGAATTAACTTCCATTTCTGGGTAATGTTTACCCCACATGTACTTCCGATTTTAAAGGCACGTTTCACGTCAGCCCATGAACTGCTGGATCTGCGGTGACGAGGCCGATTCACGCGAACACTTGATCAAAGCGTCGGATTTAAGGTCGGTGTTCGGGAGTGTCACCCAGAAGAAGCCTTTCTATTTCCATGCCAGTGATCACAGAAATCAGCCTATCGTAGGTATCAAATCGGATAAACTAAAATACAACGCCCGAATTTGCAGAAGCTGCAACAACGAACGAACCCAGCCACATGACCGTGCATGGGAACGGCTTTCGGGCTATTTGCGGTCTAGGAACCCGCCAATTCGGCACGGTACCCTTATTCATCTAGAAAAAGTGTTCCCTGGGTCCATAAGACGGTCGATGCTCGGAGTGCACCTTTTTTTCCTGAAGCTTTTCGGGTGCCTCATCGTCGAACATTCAATCCCGCTTGACGTTTCAGTTTTCTCCAGCGCTATTCTTCACGAGGTACCTCATCCAAAGGTACACCTCGTGTATTACAATGAACTCAACGAACCGTCGCGAAAGCGTGTACGCCGAACTTACGTGAAGACTGCCTCCCTCAACGGCCAGATAGTCTATGCGGGGTGGTTTTACTATGTCGGGCGCATTGCCGTAAATATCACTTATTCTGAGCCGACCGAACATCGGAAGGGTCTCGTACACTCGTGGCATCCGTCAACAGTTGGAAAGCGTGTGCGGATCATCGGTCTATGAAACATAAATTAACTACCCAGCCGACTCGTGCAAGCAGCGTTTGGCTCACTTACATGAGACGCTGCTGACCGTAGTCAGGCTTAGCAACAATTTCTTCAAAGGGGAGGCCATGTGAGACTGCGGCTTGCTTATTTATTATTTGCTGTTCAAATCGGTTTGGTCCAACCGGCCCATGGGGAAACAGCGTCGAGAGTAGTTGATATTTCAACTCGCCCCGGTGTAACGCAAAGATTTATTTACATCTCGCCCGCCAGCCCCAAAGCTGCGGTTGTACTTTTCGCCGGCGGAGACGGCGGACTACGGATTTCTTCGGAAGGCACCTTGAAGTGGGGAGCAGGCAATTTTTTGGTTCGTACGCGCCAGCTGTTCGCCGACAAGGGGCTGGCCGTCGCTGTCGTCGATGCTCCTTCCGACCGCCAAAGCTACCCTTACCTCACCGGATTTCGCCAGAAACCGGAACATGTTGCAGACATAAAGGCCGTCATCGCTTGGCTGAAGCAGCAAAACAATCTCCCGGTATGGCTGATCGGTACAAGCCGTGGAACCCAATCGGCTGCGTATATTGCCACTCAACTCAGCCCCGCTAACGGCGGCCCCGACGGATTGGTGCTCACCTCCACGATTTTGACAGACAACCAAAGTCGTCCGGTCACGGATATGGCGCTTGAACAAATCTCGATACCCGTCTTGGTTGTGCATCATGAGCAAGACGGTTGCAAGCTTTGCGCTTATTCTAATATACCGCGCCTCATGGACAAACTGCCTTCCGGCAACAGGAAAGAACTCATCACCATGCACGGCGGCGATGATCGCGGCGATCCTTGCGAAGCTTTTGCCCATCATGGATTTAACGGCTTGGAGAGCGAAGTAGTCGAAAAAATTGCAGCTTGGATTGAAGGCCGTTGAGCCGCCGTTGTTTTCTTTTCATATGTCCGCGCGAAAAGCCTTTAGCGCAGCCATCTGATTCGCCAGAACACGAAAAGCAGGCCAAGTACGATGGCGAGCATGAATACCATTAGCACATAGAAGCTGCCCTCCCATTCCAGGAACGGCATGTGCTTTAAGTTCATGCCGAAGATGCCGGTCAGCAATGTCAGCGGCATGAAGATGGTGGTAATTACGGTTAAGAGACGAATTTGCAGGTTGATGCGGTTGCTGAGACTGGTGACGTAAATATCCATCAGCCCCGCGAGCAGATCGCGTATCGCGTCCAGAGATTCGACGACGTAAACGGTATGGTCGTAGATATCTCGCAGGAAAGGCAGGGTATCATGTGCAATCAGCATGTTCTCGCCGCGCGCAAGCTGGGCCGCCACTTCCCGCAGTGGCAGCACCGCGCGGCGCAGAAACAAGGTTTTTCTGCGAATGCCGTGCAATTCCCTCAATAGCTTCTGCGTGGGGCGCGTGACCACCAAGCTTTCCAGCGCCTCCGCGTGTTCCGCCAGTCCTTCGACACAGGCGAAATAACGGTCGACAACGGAGTCGAGCAGCCCATAAACGAGATAGTCCGCGCCTTTTTTGCGGATCTGACCCTTGGCATTTTTCAACCGCTCGCGCAATGTGGCGAAGGTACCTGTCGGTTTTTCCTGAAAAGAAAGCACATATCCGGTGCCGAGCACGATGCTTACCTGATCTGTCGTAATGATATGGCTTGCAGCGTCGTATTCAACAGCTTTGGCGACGAAGAAAAGATAAGCGCCGTAATCCTCCATTTTCGGCCGCTGGTCAGTGTTGACGATGTCTTCGAGCACCAGCGGGTGCAGGTTGAAGCGCTTACCGATTTCGTCTAGCAGCACAGGATCGTTCAGGCCATACAGGTTTAGCCAGAACGTCCGATCGGAGGTTACGGAAACTTGCGCAATGGACGCGAGCTGCTCTTCTCGGCAATTGTCGGCGCCGTATTCAATCAGCGTGAGTATCGATTTTCCGGCCGCCGGCTTGCCCACGTTACCCTTCGAGCCCGTAGATATTTCCTGCGTAATAGACCCGCTGGGGATGGATTTAATGGCAGCCTCCGCAGTAATTTTAAAAAGGTTGGTCGCAATGTTACCATTACCCGGTTTAGAAGGAGAAAGACGGGATCGAGGTAACCATGTCTGGCCACAGCAAATGGGCGAACATCAAGCATAAAAAAGCTGCTGCAGATGCCAAGCGCGGCAAAATTTTCACGCGCCTGATAAAGGAAATCACGGTGGCGGCGCGGCTTGGTGGCGGTGACCCCGCGATGAATCCAAGGCTGCGCCTGGCGATTGACAAGGCCAGCGAAAATAACATGCCCAAGGATAACGTCGAGCGGGCTATCAAACGCGGCACCGGCGATCTGGAAGGCGTGCATTACGAAGAGGTGCGTTACGAAGGCTATGGCGCGGGAGGCGCTGCGGTTATCGTGGACTGCATGACTGACAACCGGGTGCGCACTGTGGCAGACGTGCGCCATGCGTTCGCCAAGAATGGCGGAAATCTGGGAACGGACGGCTCCGTCGCGTATCTGTTCAAGCATTGCGGGCAGCTGGTGTTCGCGCCCGGCACCAATGAAGACAAACTGATGGAAGCGGCGCTGGATGCCGGAGCGGAGGACGTGATCACCAATGACGACCGAAGCATCGAAGTGATCAGTGCACCGCAAGATTTCGCCACGGTCAAGGATAAGCTGCAAAAGCACGGCTTCAAGTCGGAACTGGCCGAGATCATCATGAAGCCGCTCAATGAAAATCCGCTTAAAGGAGGCGATGCAGCGCGCATGCAAAGACTTCTAGAAGCGCTCGAGGCTCTCGACGATGTGCAGGAGGTTTATACGAACGCGGTAATCAGTGAGCAGTAAGGAGTACGCGGAAACCGAAGATGAAACCGAAAAATCCAGTCACGCAGAACGCCTTACTGCTCTCCGCTCAGTCCGTACGTATTCTGGGCATTGACCCGGGATTGAGAGCCACCGGTTTCGGCATACTGGATAAATGCGGAGCAAAGCTCAATTATGTTACCAGCGGCCGCATCAAAACGGCGGCAGGCGAACTCGCCCCACGCCTCAAGACCATACTGGACGGCGTGAATGAGGTAATTACCCAATACCGACCGCATCAGGTGGCGGTGGAAAAAGTATTCGTCAGCGCTAATCCGCAATCAACGCTGCTTTTAGGCGAAGCACGCGGCGCCGCGATCTGTGCTGTGGTGGAAAAGGATTTACCGTTGTCGGAATACACGGCTTTGCAGGTTAAGCAGGCGGTGGTCGGTACGGGCCATGCTAAAAAAGAACAGGTTCAGGAAATGGTAAGCAGGCTTCTACGCCTGACCGGCATCCCCAGTCTCGACGCGGCGGACGCTTTAGCTTGCGCCATTTGTCATGCGCATGCGGGTTTCGGCAAACTTGGGGCCACGGGTCACAGAATCAAAAAAGGGAGGTTGGTGTGATAGGACGCATCACCGGTACATTAATCGAAAAGCACCCGCCTTTGGTTTTGCTTGACGTGCAGGGCGTGGGTTATGAAATTGACGTGCCGATGAGCACCTTTTACCAATTGCCCTCGATCGGCAGCGAGGTAACGCTGCACACGCATTTGCTGGTGCGCGAAGACGCGCATTTGCTATTTGGTTTCGGCAGCGAAGCGGAGCGCACCGCTTTTCGCCAGTTGCTTAAAATATCCGGAGTGGGCGCGCGCACTGCGCTCGCGGTTTTAAGCGGCTTGAGCGTGGCCGATTTGCAGCATGCGGTTCGCGCGGAAGACAGCGCGCGGCTCACCAAGATTCCGGGCATCGGCAAAAAGACGGCGGAGCGACTGCTTCTGGAATTGCGCGGAAAACTGGAATTTATCCTAAGCCCCGAAGGTGCTCCGCCAGTAATCAGAAGCCAGGATGTTCTCAATGCGCTGCTGGCGTTGGGCTATAATGAGCGCGAAGCTGGGTGGGCAATCGAGCAATTGTCCGACAATTTGCCGGTCGCGGATGGCATACGCCAGGCGCTGAAATTATTGTCGAAGGGGTGAGACGCAACGAGCAAAGAGTCAAGGAGCAGAATACAAATGCACCCGCAGATGCTTTTGCCACCCACCCCTTACGCCAGACCCCTTGCGGAATGATCGAGACCGACCGCCTGATTACCGCTGCACCCCTGTCTCCCCAGGAAGAAGCGCTGGAGCGAACTCTTCGCCCTAAAAGCTTAAGCGAATATATCGGCCAGGAAAAAATCCGCGCGCAACTGGAAGTCTTCATCAAGGCTGCACGCCAGCGCAGCGAGTCGCTGGATCACGTTTTGTTGTTTGGACCGCCCGGACTGGGCAAAACCACGCTCGCGCACATTATCGCGCGGGAAATGGGAGTAAACCTGCGCCACACCTCGGGCCCAGTGCTAGAACGCGCTGGCGATCTCGCAGCGATACTTACCAATCTTGAGCCGGACGATGTTCTGTTTATCGATGAAATCCATCGCTTGAGTGCTGTGGTCGAGGAGATTCTTTACCCGGCTCTGGAAGAGTACCAGATAGACATTATGATAGGTGAAGGCCCGGCGGCCCGTTCGGTGAAACTTGATTTACCGGCATTTACCTTGATCGGGGCCACCACCCGAGCGGGCATGCTGACCAATCCGCTTCGTGACCGCTTTGGCATCGTGGCGCGACTGGAATTTTATTCGGCCGAGGAATTGATGCAGATCGTAGTTCGCTCCGCGCGGCTGCTGAACGTGGAAATCAGCGCTGACGGCGCGCAGGAAATCGCCGGCCGCGCGCGGGGCACCCCGCGAATTGCCAACCGGCTGCTGCGCCGAGTACGCGATTATGCGGAAGTAAAGGCCAAGGGAGCAATCAGCCGCGAAATCGCCGACGCGGCTTTGAGAATGTTGGACGTGGACGCCATTGGGCTCGATGTGATGGACCGCAAACTGCTGCTCGCGGTTATGGAGAAATTCGCCGGCGGCCCGGTTGGGGTGGATAATCTTGCCGCGGCTATAGGAGAGGAGCGCGACACGATTGAAGACGTGCTGGAGCCGTATCTGATCCAGCAGGGTTATCTGCAGCGCACGCCGCGCGGTCGCATGGCGACCGCCATCGCATACCGGCACTTCGGCCTGGCAAGGCCCACAAATAATGCGACCGGCGAGCTGTGGAAGGAGTGACGCCGAGCGGGACATTTAGTTGGCCGATACGGGTCTATTACGAGGACACCGACAGCGGCGGCGTGGTGTACTACGCCAACTATCTCAGATTTCTTGAGCGGGCCCGCGCCGAGTGGCTGCGCTCATTTGGTTTCGAACAAACTGACTTGCTGCATGAACAAGGCGTGATTTTTGTAGTGCGGGCAATCACTGTGGATTATCTCAAGCCCGCGCTGTTCAACGACTTGCTTGGGGTAACGGTAGAACTTGAAGAAATCCGAAAAGGCCAGATCGCGCTGGCGCAAAGCGTGCGCCGCGGGCAGGTGTTGCTGGCAGACGCGCGCGTAAGGCTGGCATGCGTAGGGTCCACTTCCTTCAAGCCCGTTAAAATACCGGCCGCCATAATCGAAAAACTTGGAATGTACCTGTGAAACTCAATATTACTCAGGATTTGACTTTATTCGGAATGGTTGCTAACGCCAGCGTGCTGGTACAGCTGGTCTTGCTGCTACTGCTGCTGGTGTCGCTGATATCCTGGTGGTACATATTCATCAAGATGTTCGTCATCAGTCGCGCTATCCGGCGCACCGAGGATTTCGAAAAGGACTTCTGGAGCGGCAAGGACTTGAACAGCCTATATCAAGCCGTAGTGAACGCGCGGCGCCGCGCGGGCAGCCTGGAAAGAATCTTTGAAGCGGGCTTCCGCGAATTTGCCAAGTTCAAGCACCAGAGGGGCGTGGACATCAGCGTGGTGATGGACGGCACGCGGCGCGCCATGACCGCAACCTACCAAAGGGAGATAGACCGCCTGGAAACCCATTTGTCGTTTCTCGCAACGGTGGGATCGGTGAGCCCTTATGTCGGGCTGTTTGGCACTGTGTGGGGAATCATGAACGCTTTCCGTGGTCTTTCCAATGTGGCGCAAGCCACACTTGCGCACGTGGCACCCGGGATAGCGGAAGCGCTTGTGGCCACCGCCATGGGGTTGTTCGCCGCGATACCTGCGGTGGTGGCTTACAACCGCTATGCGCGCGACATTGAACGCCTTGCGATCCGCTTTGAAAGCTTCATGGAAGAGTTTTCGAATATTCTGCAGAGGCAGACGCACGTATGAGGGAACGTCGCCAGGGACTCCGCCTGATGAATCAAATTAACGTCGTCCCTTATATTGATGTGATGCTGGTCCTGCTGGTCATCTTCATGATTACCGCGCCGCTCATCAATCCCGGGGAAATCGACCTGCCGCAAATCGGCAAATCGCTGACTCCGCCGGTCGCGCCATTGGAAGTTGGCATTAAGGCCAATAACACGCTACTTTTGCGCGACCGGTCGATTTCTCCATCGGAACGCGTGGTGTCCAGGGAAGAACTGATTCAGGCGATCAAAGTGAAGCAGAGCAAAAATCCCGACCAGCCGGTGGTAATCGCAGCGGATAAGAACGTGCGGTACGAAGACGTATTAAAGGTAATGGATATGTTGCAGCAAAATCAGGTGAAAAAAATCGGACTGTTGGTAAAGCCGAGGTCTGGGTGATGCGTTTCACTGGCGAGCCGGAGCCGGGTCGGGGCGCCGCAGCTTTTCTCGCGATACTCATGCACGTCCTGTTTCTAGGATTGCTGGTATTCGGCCTGAGCTGGCAAAGCAGATATCCACAAGTGACCACCGTTGATCTATGGAGCAATCTTCCTGCGCCGCCCCGGCCGGTCGTGCTGCCGCAACCTCCTCATGAAATCGAAGCTGCTCCTCCGCCAAAACCGCAAGTGAAGCCTGAACCTGTGCCCGAGGCAAAGCCGGAAGCAAAACCGGAGCCGAAGCCGGAACCGATCAATCCAGATATTCTTTTAAGACAAAAAGCTGAAAAAGAAAAGGCCGAAAAGGAAAAAGCGGAAAAAGAAGAAGCGGAGAAACTTAAGCTCGAGCAGCAGAAAATCGCCGAAAACAAGCGCAAGATCGAAGCTGAGCAACAAAGCTTTGTCAAAGAGCAGTTGGCCAAGGAAGATGAGGCTTTGCAGTTGCAGCGGGATAAGGAGAATGCAATTCAACAACTGCAGGCCGATCAACAAGCCGCACAAAGTCGCCTGATTGCAGACTACATAAATAAAATCCAGGCCAAGATTCGAAGCTATGTCGTGGTGCCGCCCGACATGAAAGGCAACCCACAGGCAGTATACAAGGTGGTTCTGCTTCCGGACGGCGAAGTATTAAGCGCGCAAATGGAGAAAAGCAGCGGTTTCCCCGCGTATGACAACTCGATTGAGCGCGCCATATATAATGCGCAGCCGCTGCCGCTTCCTTCCGATCCTACCCAGTTCCCAAATTTCCGTGTCCTTGATTTGCGGTTCCGCCCCAACGATTGAGAGCCTCTAACACGGTGAAGCGAATCGTGCCACGGCGTCGGTTTCGGGTACAGGCTGCGCAGCGGGCGGCGAAGTTGGATTGCTCTCCAACAAGCGCCAAGCGGCTGGGGCACGGGGTGAAAACCGTGCCGCTCCGCAGGGTTGCGGCAAAAAAAGCGCGCTTGCTTTGTTACTTGGCTCGATCGATGTTCCAGCATAAAACGCGCTTGGCGTTGCGCGTCCATTGCTTTCCTGTAGGGCAAATCCGTTTCAGTGTGTCAGAGGCTGTTCCTCTACGCTATAATGGCGCGCAATGACCTTTAAAACCATCAAGCGCATTCATGCGAGGTCCGCGCTGAGTGGCGCTTTGGCAATAATAATTTTCCCACTGTTGTTTTTTTGCGCGGGCCCGCTTCGCGCGGAACTCACCATTGAGATCATCGGTGGTGGGGCGACGCAGATTCCAATCGCGATAGTCCCGTTTGCGGGAGAACAGGGGCTGCCACAAAACATTACCCAAGTTGTCGGTGCCGATCTGGTGCGCAGCGGGCTGTTCAAGCTAGTGGACACGGGCGGCATCACCCCGTTGCCGGCGGAATTCAGCGATGTACATTTTTCCGACTGGAAGGCGCGGAACGCAGATGCGTTGGTCATCGGTTCGGTCAGACCGCAGCCCGACGGCAAGCTGGAAGTGCGATTCCGTCTTTTGGATGTGACCAAGCAAGTGCAACTCGCGGGATACAGCTACAGCGTCGTCGTTGCGCAATTGCGTCTTACGGCGCACAAAATCGCCGACGTGGTTTATGAGAAACTCACCGGGGATCCGGGCGTTTTCAGCACCAAAATCTGTTATGTGCTAAGACAGCCCAATAAGTACGAACTGCAAATTGCCGATGCTGACGGCTACAATTCCCAGACTATAGTCACTTCGCACGAATCCATCATTTCGCCTGCATGGTCGCCTGATGGCACGCGGATCGCCTATGTGTCGTTCGAGCGCGGACGGGCGATCGTTTACGTGCAATCGCTTTTAACGGGACAACGTACATTGATAGCGAATTATCCGGGCAGCAATAGCGCGCCGGCTTGGGCTCCAGACGGCAAGCGTCTCGCGATCGTGCTCACCAAGGACGGCCCGTCGCAAATCTATTTGGTGAATCCCGATGGCAGCGGTTTGCGGCGCATCACGTACAGCGACGCAATTGACACCGAGCCCAATTTTTCAAGCGACGGCAAATGGATCATATTCACCTCGGACCGCGGTGGATCGCCGCAAATATACCGTATGACCGCAGGCGGCGGGACACCTGAGCGCCTTACTTTCGAAGGCAATTACAACGTGTCTCCGCGCTTCAGCCCGGATGGGAAAAGTTTTGTCTTTATCCAGGAAGGCACTGATGGGCGTTTCAATGTGGCGGTAGAAGATTTGGCGACGCGTCAAGTGCAGGTGCTGACGAATTCCTTGCTCAATGAATCGCCGACCTACGCTCCGAACGGCAAAATTATCCTTTACGCAACGGTAAACAACGGGCGTGGTATATTGGCAGCGGTTTCAAGTGATGGTAGAGTGAAAGAACGTCTCACTGTTCAGACTGGAGACATACGCGAACCCTCGTGGGGCCCTTTTTTGAAAGCGCAATAGCAACTTCCCGTTTTAAATCAACGAAAGGAGACACAAAATGAAGAAATCCGTGTTCATTATATTGCTGGCGGGCCTGCTTGCCGCTTGCGCCAGCAAAGAAGCGAAACAAGAATCGCAGGAAACACAACCCGAGATGGGCGTTGCCAAGGGCACAACCCAGACCTTTGGCGAGCAGCCAGCGGCCCAGCCCGTAGCTCAAGCGCCCGGCATGCCGACTGACCGCAGCGTTCATTTTGACTTCGATAAGTCAAACATCAAGCAGGAGTACGTACTGGTGGTGCAGACAAATGCGGAATATATGGCCGGTAACGCCTCTGCCCGAGTCACCGTACAGGGTAATTGCGATGAGCGCGGCAGCCGCGAATACAATTTGGGGCTCGGCCAGCGCCGCGCCGATTCGGTCAAGCAAGCGCTGATAGCGGCGGGTGCCTCTGGAAGTAACATCCAGACCGTTAGCTTTGGCAAGGAAAAACCGGTTTGCACCGAGCATAACGAGCAGTGCTGGTGGCGCAATCGCCGGGCCGACATCGTCTATCAAGGCGAGTAACCCGTTTTGCGATTCTCGGTTTTGTTTAGCGCCGCGCTCGTCGCGGCTGCGGCGGGTTGTGCCGGTTTAACAACGGACGACGAAGCGCGCAGGAGAATCGATCAGCAACAACAGCAGATTGTTGAGCTGCAGACTCAAAATCATGCTTTAGAAACGCGCGTCATGAGGCTCGAGCAGGCCGCGAAAAACCAGGGTCTTCTCGACCTGCTCACGCAAATACAAGCGTTAAAAGTCGATCTCGACAAGCTCAGGGGTCAAATCGAAGTCCAGGCGAACGATATTGAATCAATTGAAAAGCGACAAAAGGACTTTTACGTCGACTTGGACACGCGGCTACGCCGCTTGGAACAGAGTTCGCAGACGCTCGCGCCGGCGCCGGAGACCGGGGGTGCGAAGCCTGGAAAACCGGGCGGCGCCAATGCTGAAACGGAAACCAAGAGTTATGAGACCGCTTATAATCTTTTCAAGGCTGGGAATTACGCGGGAGCCGTAACGGCGTTTCAGAATTTCATTAAGGAGTACCCTTCAAGCAATCTTGCTTCAAGCGCACAGTACTGGATCGGCAATGCCTATTTTGCGCAGCGCGACTTCAAGAACGCAATTGCCAGCCAGCAGAAACTTCTAGATGTCTACCCTGACAGCTCGAAGGCGCCTGATGCAATGCTCAATATAGCGAGCTCACAGCAGGAACTCGGGAATGACACGGCGGCAAAAAAAACGCTCAAGGAACTGATTGCCAAATATCCGGTAAGCGACGCCGCGGACAAGGCGAAGAAGCGGCTCAGCGCGATCAAGTAATCTCTGTCATGAATTCCATTTCCGATGCGCGCCTGCTGGAAACGCGGTTGCGGGTCACCGAAATTTTCTATTCCTTGCAGGGCGAAACCAGTCGAGTAGGTATGCCGACGGTTTTTATCCGTCTGACCGGCTGCCCGCTGCGCTGCGACTATTGTGACACTGAGTACGCGTTTCACGGGGGCGAGACCATGTCGCTTGCTGCAATCATGGCGCAGGTCGCCTCGCACCATGCGCAGTTCGTGACCGTCACCGGCGGCGAGCCATTGGCGCAGAAAAATTGCCCCCAGTTGCTGCATGAACTTTGCAACGCGGGTTATTTAGTGTCGCTCGAAACCAGCGGCGCGCTGGATGTTTCCGGGTTAGATGTCCGGGTGGCGAAAGTCCTTGACATCAAGACGCCCGGCTCGGGAGAAGTCGGGAAGAATTTGTGGAGCAATCTTGCGCATCTCACGCGACAGGATGAAATTAAGTTTGTAATATGCGATGCGCCGGATTATCTTTGGGCGGTGGAACAGGTACGCAAACGCAATCTCGCGAATGTCTGCCCGGTTCTGTTTTCTCCCGCTTATAAGAAACTGGCCGAAAAAACTTTGGCAGACTGGATTTTGCGCGACCGACTTCCGGTGCGGATGCAGATTCAATTGCATAAATACCTGTGGGGCGAAGTGCCGGGGCATTGAGCAAAGCTGCATCCTTGGCTCCGATACTTTGTTGCTTGATTCGCTCGAATGCTTATATATTGATCATATACTCTCCGCGGTGATCAAAGCTCGCGCCTCGCCTCAAAGTCAAATTCTCATTTTTACAATCACTTTTTTTTGATCTCCGGTTCCCAATATTCCAATGAAAAAAGCGGTAGTCCTTCTGTCTGGCGGGCTGGACTCGGCTACCACGCTGGCCGTCGCCCAAGATCAGGAATTCCAGTGCTATGCGCTCAGCGTGGATTATGGCCAGCGCCACCGCGTGGAGCTAAAGGCGGCAAAACGCATTGCCAAAGCGCTGCAAGTGTTCGAGCACCGGGTGTTTCAGGTTGATCTGACGGTATTCGGTGGCTCGGCGCTGACTGATAGGACGATCGATGTTCCGCTTGCGCCTTCAACCGGGATTCCGGCAACGTATGTGCCGGCGCGCAACACCATAATGCTGTCGCTGGCCCTGGCTTGGGCCGAGACAATCTCAAGTAGCGATATTTTCATCGGCGCGAACGCGGTCGATTATTCCGGCTACCCGGATTGCCGGCCCGAATACATTGCCGCCTTCGAGAAAATGGCAAATCTTGCGACCAAGGCGGCAGTCGAGGGCAGCAAGCTCTCCGTTCATGCGCCTCTTATCGCCTTGTCCAAAGCTGAGATTATCCGCCGGGGTCTGAGGCTGGGCGTGGACTTCGCCCTGACTGTCTCATGCTACCAGACAACGGACGACGGGCTCGCATGCGGCCAGTGCGATTCCTGCCGCTTAAGACGCGATGGTTTTGCGGCCGCCGGCTTGAATGATCCTGCGCGCTACCGGAATGCACGCTAAAGATCTCTCAAGCACGCAGCATTTGCTTTAGAATTCCTTGTTGTGCAATCAAGCGCTCATCTGGCAAATATCGTTGCGTGGGGCGGCTTTGTGCTGGCGTTTATTTTCGGCGCAGTCGGACACCAGGCCAATTTCTGCACCATGGGCGCCGTATCCGACATGGTCAACATGGGCGATTGGTCGCGCATGCGCATGTGGCTCTTGTCCATCGCGATCGCTATTCTCGGCGCCAACGGGCTGCAGGCGCTGGGGTACATCGATTTGTCCAAGTCCATTTACCTCGCACCTGATTTCACCTGGCTCGCGCATATTCTCGGGGGCCTAGTCTTCGGCGTCGGAATGACGCTTGCTTCCGGCTGCGGCAGCAAGACCCTGATACGCCTAGGCGCTGGCGATTTGAGATCTTTGGTTGTTTTTGCGTTCCTGGGAATTTCCTCGTACATGACGCTGAAAGGGCTGTTCGGCGTGTGGCGGACGGGTTACATCGAACCGGTGGCGGTCAATTTTCTTGCTTACGGAATAAACGGGCAGGATCTGCCGACACTATTGTCTGGAGTGATCGGAATCGGCAAGCAAACGCTGCAAATTGCAGTAGCGGGAATTGTTGCCGCGGTGATTCTTGCCTTCGTTTTCAAGGACTATCGCTTCCGTAGCAACCGCAATTACGTTTTTGCCGGGCTGGCCGTGGGCCTGGTCGTGGTGGGCGGTTGGTATGTAACCGGTCATATCGGCTATGCAGAGAATCCCGATACGCTGGAGATGACTTTCTTCGGCACCAACACGCGTGCGGCCGAATCGTTGACGTTTGTCGCGCCGCTGGGATACAGCCTTGAACTGCTGATGCTTTGGAGCGACAGTTCTTTGCACGTTAGCTTTGGAATTGCAGCAGTCGCAGGCGTTATTGCCGGATCTTTCGCGCACGCCACATTTAGCAAGAATTTCCGCATGCAAGGTTTTCGCGACGCCAAGGACACCGCCAACCACATGCTGGGAGGAGTGCTTATGGGGTTTGGCGGCGTGACGGCCTTGGGATGCACCATAGGGCAGGGAATCACCGGCTTTTCCACGCTGGCGCTGGGCTCGATCATCACGTTCTTCGCCATCGTCACGGGTGCTGCACTGACGATGAAATACCAATACTGGAAAATGCCGCACGAATCCTGATTCGCGGATTCGGCACGATTTTGGGGAACAATTCGATTTGCGGTTAGAGGGCCGTAAATATAAAATCCAACGTTTCATTATTCGGGTCGTTAGCTCAGCCTGGTAGAGCAGCGGACTTTTAATCCGTTGGTCGGCGGTTCGAATCCGCCACGACCTACCAAAATTGAATTAGTTACGTGATAGCAGCCAATGGCACTGCCTAATATCCGGCGACCTGCCCAATATTCTCGCCAATTACCCAGTTTTTACGCGCCTAAACTTAAGGAAGCCGTCTAGCATGCTCAAAAATAAAATAACCAATACCGACTCCATACCCACAGTCGAAGTCGAATACCCCTTTTAGCGGCAGTTCCTCAATACTAATCAAGCCTGCCTCTTTCTCAGTATTGGGGAAGAACGCTCCACCTGGCTCGTGGTGCAAGAAAAAATCACCGAAATGCGCCCCGCATAAGCAAGTGTTCATGTAGTAATTAGCCTCGGCAGTTTTCGATTCCCTATTCTCAAATTGCGGATGCTTAGCAAGAATCCACTCAAGAATTTCGGGCGGCATGGATTCGACGTAGTCGAGCACAACCAGCTCATTGCCATAATCTGCCGAGCTCGGCCCCGTTTCGTCGAAGATTTCCCGAATCTTGATGTTGCCGAGAATTTCCTCGTATTTGCGGATCGTGCGCTTGCTATGGATGATGTAGAGGACTTTCCAGCCAAAATCGTGGCCGATATCCAGCATACCCAACGCCGATTCCAGGTCGCTTAGCTCTCCCTTGAAATCGGCTTTCGCATTAGCTCGGATTTCATCTAACTGCCGCCGTT